>CALGUD010000031.1 GCA_937901915.1 uncultured Flavobacteriaceae bacterium | reverse complement strand
CACCGGTCATCGGACATCTAACTTACAATCACTATTTATAATGCTATTAAAGCTGCTTTTCATAATAAAAGATATTGTTACTACTAATTAAATAAATATTGATTTAAAAACCCCATTGTTTCATCGTGTGAATGTTTAATTGGTTTTGAGTTTACACGGAATTATAGGATTGGATTGACCATTTCTTTAAGACGTCCGATGTTAAGACACCCCCCAACATCGGACATCCTCTATAACTCATAATTTATATTGTACTCAACCAATTAAAAAACACTAATCTTCAGAATCATCAACTTCTGCACGTTGTACAAAGTCGCCATTGAATATAAACTCCTCTTGAGGTTTTCGTTCCCGCACTCTCTTTAATTCCATTTCTTTTAATTCATTGGGAAGATCATCAGGATTACCTCCATAAAATCCGATAGCTGCGCCGGAAGCTACATGATATTCTTCAGGAAATTTGAATTCCTTAACGGCCTTTTCATGTTTTACACCCGCCATTTGGTGTACGGCTATACCCATGGATTGGGCCTGAATAGTAAGATTTGCCATAAATAAACCCAAATCGTGTAAAGCGTGAAAATTTTCCTTTCCTTCAGGATTTGTTTTTTTATAGGCTGTTATTAACAATACCGGTGCACTATGCGCCCAGCTTTGGTTAAATTTATCCAGGCAATTAAATATGCGGTCATATGTATCGCTTCCTTTTGTTCCCCAGATTATACGCCATGGCTGCATATTGTATGAACTTGGTGCCCAGCGGCCAGCTTCAAACAATACATACAAATCTATTTCGGTTACAGGGGTGTCAGCAAAAACACGTGGGCTCCATCTTTCTTCCAATAAAGGATGTATTTTGTAATCTGTAGGGGTTTCCTTTTCTAAAAACTCATTATGTACATTTTCCATGATCAACTTGTTTAATAAATATTAACGCGTAAAGTACTATGTAATGTCTATTTAAGTTAATGCAATACGAAAATTTATTATCCCTTATAAACTTAATTCTATTTAATGTATATTTTGATAGAAACAACAGCATAAGTAATGCCGCATTTGGTCACACCAGTGAACTTCATTAAGCGTTAATTTAATTAGTAAAATCACGAAAAGAATAATTAAAATAAATTACTTTTTTAAGTTAATGTTTCTTTCAATAAAGCATACGTTACTTTAATTATCTCATTAATTTTACCATATGAAAACATCAAGTATTTTAGGCGCAGGATCATTACTATTTGGTAAACGAAAATACAAAATCATATTTGTAGGCCTGCAATTCGCTTTTTTAGCATGGGGATTATTAAAGAAAAACAGGAAAAGCCAGAGTGTGGAAGTAAAAAAATAAAACGGATAAAGGTACTATAGCGATTATTCTTTAGCTACCGGATTTCTATGACCGTTTTCTTTTTTACCTTCTTCAATCATTTCGTCAACTTCTTCCATTTCACCTTCTTCAAGAGTATCAGTGCCATTTTCAGGTTCAACTTCCTCTTTGCCTATATAAAACCGGCAAAACAGTGGTAGATGATCTGAGCCTATATCATCTCGAGTTTTGAATTCTTCAATAAAAACATCTTTTGAATGAAAAAACAGATCAATTGGGAATCGTAAAAACCAATATTTGGCGTGAAATGTTGAAACCAATCCACGGCCAACACGGGGATCTATGAGTTTTGACGTTTTTCTGAACAAAACAGATGATTTTGCCCATGCAACATTATTGAAATCTCCTGCAACTACTACAGGGATCTCAATATCACGTACTATTTTGGATACAGAAAGTAATTCACCATCACGTTCTTTTGAATTGGGCTCTTCTGTAGGACTTGGTGGTGGTGGGTGAAGCCCAAAAAATATAAACTTGAATCCATCCTCGGTCTCCAGTTCTGCCTCAATACTTGGAACATCATCTGCAATAAAATAGTGAGTATCTAATTTATTCACTTTCAGATTTGTATAAAAATGCATACCATAGGTATTTTCCTGGGCATTTTTACTATAACTTTTATAGTTTTTATCCAAAACACTAAGGGCATCTTCCCAGTCCTTGCTGGTTTCCATAGCAAGTATCATATCGGGATTTGTTTTATTTATAAGGTCCAGGAGGCGGTGGTATTCCTTGTTAAACTGGTAAACATTTATAGCTAAAATAGTAATGCTCTCAGAGCGTATATTCATGCCAGTATCCCGATGCCGTTTGTATAAAGGTGTATACTTTATTAAAATAATGATATTATATACACATGCTATAATTAGCAATGATTGAAATATTATATATGTTAAAGTATACGGGCTTAGAAACAGTGCTGCTACAAATACTATCAACTGAAGAATGGCCAATTGGACTTTTCCAAAATCCCATATTCTAAAAAACCAATGCTGGTCACTGATCATAGGAAGAATAGTAACCAGTATGAGTATTGCAGACAATATAAAATAAAGTGTAAACATGGACAGGAAATAATTTCTATCACAAATATGCGAAATTTTAATTATATAGTTCAACTTTAGCACTGTACTAAAGCAATCTATTATTTAAACTCATTTGCAATATGGTTGCGCCGGGAAATTATTACTTTTGTAATGTGAAATACATTGCATTCATATTATCGTTATATTTTTTAGCACTCAACTTTACACCATGTAGTGATGATGTATCCACTATTTCTTGCGGAAATATGAACCTTGAAACTGAAGCGCAAATTGATTCCGATACTTCCGGGCATTGCGATGGGGAGAATGAAGATTTGTGTTCCCCATTTTGTCAATGTCATTGTTGTCACGTACACGTTATAAATTTGTTGACTGATTGTTTCGAGGTGTTTTCTCCCGAAGTTCCTGCCAGTTCTTTTGCTCATTCAGACAGTTTAGGCAAAGAACTTCCTTTCTCTATATTACAACCTCCAAGATTTATTTAGTTATATAATTATTTTCAATCATAATTTTAACTGATTAATTTCATCTGCATGATTCATAATATTATTGCTTTTTCAATTAAGAATAAGCTCATAATAGGGTTATTTACCATTGCTCTTATTATTGGAGGTATATGGAGTATCACTAAAGTTCCGCTCGATGCCGTACCAGATATTACAAACAATCAGGTGCAGGTTATAACACAGGCTCCTAACCTAGGTACAGAAGATATAGAGCAATTTATAACCTATCCTGTTGAAGTTGCTATGGCTAATCTTCCCGGGGTCTTAGAAATACGCTCTATTTCCCGTTTTGGGCTTTCAGTTGTTACGATAGTTTTTGAAGATGATATGGGTACTTACCTGCCAAGGCAGCTGGTTTCGGAGAAGCTTGTTCAGGTAAGGGAAGACATTCCGGAAGGTTTCGGAGAACTCTCAATGGGGCCTATTGCTACAGGCCTTGGTGAAATTTATCAATATTCCCTTAAAGTAGACTCTAAATACGGGGATGTGTATTCTGTTACAGATCTCCGTACCATGCAGGATTGGATCGTACGTAGGCAAATGGCTATGGTGCCGGGGGTGGTGGAAGTAAATGGTTTTGGGGGAAAAACAAAACAATATGAAGTAGCTGTCAAACCGGACGAACTCAAGGCCATTGGATTAAGTATTAAGGATATTTTTACAGCACTCGAACAGAATAATCAAAATGCCGGGGGTGCCTATATTGAAAAAAACCACATGGCTAATTTTATTCGTGGCGAAGGTTTGGCACGCAATATTGAAGATATTGAAAATATTGTAATACATACTCCGGAAGGAATTCCGGTACTTATAAAAGATGTAGCTAAAGTGCAGTATGGATCCGCAATGCGTTATGGCGCGTTTACAAAAAATGGTAATGGTGAAGCTGTGGGTGGAATTATTTTTATGCTAAAGGGAGCAAATTCCAATGAAGTAATTCAAAACGTAAAAGAAAGAATAAGCCTGATCGAAAAATCATTACCTAAAGGAGTTTCTGTTGAACCCTTTTTAGACCGCAGTGAATTGATTTCTGAAACAACAAGTACAGTAACTACCAACCTGGTGGAAGGGGCACTGATTGTTATTTTTGTTTTAGTCTTTTTACTGGGTAACTGGAGGGGTGGACTTATTGTGGCATCAACGATTCCCCTATCCTTACTTTTTGCTTTTATTTTGATGAATATTTTTGATGTATGGGCAAATTTGATGAGTTTGGGGGCCATAGACTTCGGAATCATAGTTGACGGAGCAGTAATTATTGTTGAGGGTACCGTTTTCTATTTGTATAGGGAAATAAAAAAAGGAAAAGTCCTCAATAGCAAGTCCAGGGATGAAATAACATACATGGCTTCTGGTAAAATGATGAAGTCGGCTTTTTTTGGCCAACTCATTATTCTTATTGTTTTTATTCCCATTTTATTTTTGGAAGGTGTAGAAGGGAAAATGTTTAAACCCATGGCACTTACCTTTATGTTTGCTATGATGGGAGCCATGATCCTTTGTCTTACCTATGTTCCTATGGTTTCTTCCTTGTTTTTAAAGATCCCTAAAACAGATAAGAAATATCCCGGAGATAAAATTGTGGCGTGGTTGGAAGATAAATATGAAATTGCAGTTGAAAAAACGTTGCACAAGTCTTCCGTAGTTATTGGTTTCGCTGTCTTACTGTTTACACTGGCAATATTTACTTTTACCCGTATGGGTGGAGAATTTATTCCTCAGTTGGATGAAGGTGATATAGCTTTTCATATTATTTTAAAACCGGGGAGTTCTTTGTCAGAAGGAATCAAAACATCTACACAAATAGAAAAAATCCTTTTAAATAATTTTCCGGAGATTGAAAATGTCATGAGCCGTTTTGGTGTTGCAGATGTTCCAACCGACCCGATGCCAATGGATATGGCGGATTGCTTTATTATACTCAAGCCCAAGAAGGAGTGGGTATCTGCTTCATCTAAAGAGGAACTTATTAAAAAAATAAAAGAAAAGTTAAATATAATTTCCGGTGTTAATTACGAATTCACACAGCCCATTGAGATGCGTTTCAATGAATTAATTTCCGGGGTTCGGGAAGATATAGCGGTTAAGCTGTATGGTGATGATTTAAAAATTCTGGCCGAAAAAGCCCAACAAATGGGCAAAATTATTTCATCAGTTGAAGGTGTGGGCGATATGATGGTTGAAGCCACTACAGGAATGCCTCAAATGACGGTTATTTATAATCGTGAACAGCTCGCCCAATACGGAATGAACATTAACGATCTCAATAATATAATAGAAACCGCATTTGCAGGAAAAAAAGCCGGAGTGATCTTTGAAGGTGAAAAACGGTTTGACCTGGTAGTGCGGTTAGATTCAACCTACCGGACCAATATTGATGATGTCAAAAATTTATTTATACCCACCCCCGGTGGTACAGAAATTCGTTTAAGAGATGTTGCTGATGTAAGTTATAAATCCGGACCTATGCAAATAAGTCGCGACAATACAAACCGCCGAACATATGTTGGAGTAAATGTACGTGGTAAGGATGTAAAATCTGTTGTAGAAGATATTAAACACAAACTTGATGAGGAAATGAGTTTCCCGCCTGGGTATTACATTCGCTATGGTGGGGCTTTCGAAAACCTGGAAAGGGCTACTAACAGACTTCAGATAGTAGTTCCTGTTGCATTGGCTTTGATTTTTATATTAATATTTTTTGCTTTGCGTTCGCTTAAACAAACGGTTATGATTTATATGGCCATTCCTTTGGCTGCAATAGGAGGTGTTTTTTCACTGTGGATCAGGGATATGCCATTCAGTATTTCTGCCGGCATTGGTTTTATAGTCCTCTTTGGCGTAGCAGTACTTAACGGCCTGGTATTAATTAGTGGATGGAATGAACTTAAAGAAGAAGGGGTTACGGATTTAAAACAACGGATTGTTCAGGGTGCCAGAAGACGGATCAGGCCAATTATGCTAACCGCTTTAACCGATATTCTTGGTTTTTTACCCATGGCAATATCAATGTCTGCAGGAGCAGAAGTACAACAGCCTTTAGCTACAGTAGTAATAGGAGGTATGCTCACTTCTACTTTACTCACACTTTTTGTCCTGCCTGTTTTGTATAAATGGACGGAAACCAGGTCATTTCCTTCATTAGGAAAAAACTCATTAGCATTGATTCTTATTGGTAGCCTTAGCACCTTTAGCATTTCATCTTTACAGGCTCAAACTCCCAATTCACCTCCGGTTATTACCATGGATGAGGCCCTCAATAGGGCTGTAACAAATTATCCGGCACTAAAAGTGTCCAGATTAAATATCGAACAACAAAAAGTTCTTAAAAAGAGCGCATGGGATTTAGGTAATACCCAGATTTTCACCGGGGGGGAAGAGATTGGAAACAATGAAGACGGTGTTTACACAACAGTAGGCATTCAACAACAAAATATCGACATCTTCGGTATAGCCCCTAAGTTAAAAGCACAGGAACAAAGGGTTCTTTTATCCGAAGCAGCATTAAATTTAGATGAGGTAGAACTCAGGCAACAGGTAAAAAAGGCATATGCCAGGGCTTATATAACAAGAAAAAATCTGGAGTTATATCATCATCTGGATTCGGTGTATGCAGATTTTAAAAGAGCCGCTCAAATTCGCTATGAAGTTGAAGAAACCTCAAAGCTGGCATATTTAGCAGCATTGAACCAGGTGAAGCAGATTACACTTCGTAAAACACAATTGCAGTATGATTACAACAGTGCATTAGAACAACTCAATCTATGGCTGGTAAGTGATACACTCTTTACTGTGTCAAATCTGGATAAAGACACTAAGTGGGCCGATCCACTTATAGTAAATGATTCTTTGATTGTACATCCGCTTCTTCAACTTGCCTCTCAGAAAGTAAATGTGGCCGAGGCCGACAGAAAAACTGCGGTAGCAGGATTACTTCCAAAACTGAATGCACAATACGGAATTCAGGAAATAGGTGGACAAACGGGATTCTATCAATATCAATTGGGGTTAACCATTCCTTTATTCTTTATGCCTGAGCAAAGTAAACTACAATCTGCCAAAATACAGCAAAAAATTGCAGAGCAAAATTACCAGCAAACACAGTTTGAGATTCACACAACATATCAATCTCATCTCCGTGAGTATAAAAAATGGTTAGAATCGTGGGAGTTTTACCAAAATGAGTACTTGCCATTGGCCAGGGAACAAAGAAAAGGAACAATTCTGGCTTATAAAGAAGGAGCAATTGATTATCTGGCATTTATTCAGAACCTAAAAGAAACCATTCAAATAGAAGTGCAGGCACAAGAAGCTTTTGACCGTTATATTAATGCCAAATTCCAATTAGAGTACTATCTTAACTCATCTAAATAAGCATCACAATGAAAACCAATATATCTCAAATAATAGTTTTTTTAATCCTGGTTTTTCTCAACGTAAACTGTAAAAGAACAACACAGGAAAATCAGGATGAACATGAACATGGCCACGAAGAAGAAGCAGGGCATCATGATGATCATGAAGATGGTGAAAATGTACATTTTTCTGTGGAACAGTTTGATGCATTAGATATGAGAGTGGATACAATCTCCCGAAGAAATATGACGTCTGTTGTTCAAGCCAGTGGACAACTTGAGGTACCTCCACAAAATGAGGCCATGGTAACTGCCAAAATCGGGGCAAATATTTCTTCTATAAAAGTTATTGAAGGCGACGATGTAAAAAAAGGGCAGGTACTTGCCTACCTTTCTCACCCCGATTTTACCCGTATTCAAAGTGATTATCTGGAAGCTTATAACAATGCGCAGTATCTTGAACAGGAATACCAACGCCAAAAAAGGTTGTATGAAGCCGAAGTGGGATCGGGAAAACTGTATCAGCAAACTCAAAGTAATCACAAATCTGCACTTGGTATGGTAAAAAGTCTGGAGTCACAATTAAGGCAATTGGGAGTGAACCCCACACGTATACGGGAAGGTAATTTTTATGACCAGATGCCTGTTATAAGCCCTATAGATGGATCCGTTGTAAAAGTGGAGGTTAAAACAGGACAATATGTACAACCCCAAACAAATATTCTGGAAATTGTAAATACAGATCATATTCATGCAGACCTTATGGTTTTTGAAAAAGATGTACATAAGGTAAAAAAAGGACAGCGAGTAAGGTTTAGGATTCAAACTTTACCACAGGAAGAACTCTATGCAGAAATATATTCAGTGGGCAAAACGTTTGAACAAAGCCCTAAAGCCGTACATGTTCATGCCGAAATTGAGAACAAAAAAGGAAACCTTATTCCCGGCATGTACATAAAGGGTGAAATTTTGTTAGAGAGTACAGAAACGTTGGCATTACCGGAAAGCGCAATCGTTAGGGAAGACGATCACTTTCTTGCCTTTATTGCCGAAAAAGAACAAGAAGGAGACCATGAAAATTGGATGTTTACTCCCATAGAAGTCAGAACAGGCACCTCCGGTAATGGATGGGTAGAAATAAAGCCAATTGATAAAATTCCGAAGAATACATTGTTTGCCATGAATAATGCGTATTACCTGCTTGCTGAGATGAAAAAAGGAGAAGCAGAGCATAGCCATTAATGGGTTTTCTACCAAATTTCTTCGCTTAATTTGCACTTCCGTTGCATTATTAAGATACCGATATTGCAGTCGTTATGAAAAAGAAAAAGATAGAACTCAAAGATTTAAAAAACAATCAACATTCGAAACCCTCCGAAGGTGATTGCTGTGAAAATAAAAAAGATAAGGGCTGGAAAATCTATCTTCCTGCAATTATAAGCTTTATAATGCTTGCAGTCGGTATAATGCTGGATTACTTCAATACATTCACTTTCTTTAAAGGTTGGGTGCGGATTATCTGGTACGTTATAGCCTATCTTCCCGTAGGGTTTCCGGTTATAAAAGAAGGATGGAAAAGTATCAAAAAAGGAGATTTCTTTACAGAATTTTTACTCATGTCTATAGCTACCACCGGTGCCTTTGCCATAGGCGAGTATCCCGAAGGCGTCGCTGTGATGTTGTTTTATGCAGTAGGGGAGCTGTTCCAGGGAGCAGCAGTAAAAAAAGCGAAAGGCAATATACAAGCCCTGTTAGATGTGCGCCCAAAAGAAGCATTGGTTTTCAGGGAGGGAAAATTTATTAAAATAAGCCCCGAAGCCGTTAAAGTTGGCGAAAAAATACAGGTGAGGACAGGAGAAAAGATTCCATTGGACGGGATACTTTTATCTGAAAAAGCATCTGTAAACACTGCTGCTATTACCGGAGAAAGCAAACCGGACACATTAAAAAAAGGGGAAAAGGTCTTTTCCGGAAGTATCAATTTGCAGGATGTTATTGAAATAGAAGCTACCAAAGAGTTTAAAGACAGTTCCATTGCCCGTATTTTGGATATGGTACAGAATGCTACTGCAAGGAAATCCAAAACCGAACTTTTCATTCGGAAATTTGCTCGAATTTATACCCCTATAGTTGTCTTTCTGGCTATTGGGTTAACATTTTTGCCGTTCTTTTTTGTACAGAATTATATTTTCAGTGAGTGGCTGTACCGGGCCCTTATTTTTCTTGTGATCTCATGCCCGTGTGCTTTGGTCATATCCATTCCATTAGGCTATTTTGGTGGGGTAGGAGCTGCTTCAAGGAATGGTATACTTTTTAAAGGCGCATCCTTCCTGGATAAAATAACCAAAATCAATGTGTTGGTTATGGACAAAACAGGGACCGTAACAAAAGGCGTGTTTAAAATTCGTGAAATTAAATCCTTTGGAATTGAGGAAGATGAGATGATGCGGTATTTACTGGCAATGGAGGCGCAATCAACGCATCCCATTGCACAGGCCATTATGCTTTATAAGCTAAAAGATGAAGCTTACCAGGCAGATGAGGTATCTGAGATCGCCGGGAAAGGATTAAAGGGAACAGTAAATAGCAAAGCCGTTTTAGCGGGAAATAAAGCACTTATGGACCTGCATAGCATTGATGTGCCGGATGAGACCGGATCCATAGTAGAATCTGTTGTGATGGTTGCTATTGATTCACAATTTGCAGGATATGTAACCATTGCAGATGAACTAAAGGATGGTGTAAAGGAAGCCGTAGCACAAATCAGGAGTGCCGGGATTCATAAAATTATTATGTTATCGGGTGATAAAGCTTCCATTACTGAAAAAATTGGAAAAGAACTAGGCCTTAATGATGCTAAGGGTGGATTACTTCCGGAAGATAAACTAAATGAAGTTGAAAAATTAAAAAATCAGCCCAATACCCATGTTGCTTTTGTGGGTGACGGAATTAATGATGCCCCGGTACTTGCAGCCAGTGATGTAGGCATTGCCATGGGAGGCTTGGGAAGTGATGTAGCCATAGAAACAGCAGATATTGTTATTCAGAACGACCAGCCGTACAAGATTGCACAGGCTATTAAAATAGGCCGCTCCACCCGAAATATTGTCTGGCAGAATATCACCTTGGCCTTTGGCGTAAAAGCAATTGTTTTAATTTTAGGGGCTGGTGGCTTAGCTACCATGTGGGAAGCCGTATTTGCCGATGTGGGCGTTGCACTACTTGCTATTCTAAATGCTGTACGCCTCCAGGGAATGACGTGGAAGCTTTAAAAGTGGATGTTCGAGTAAAAAATTATTTTATCTTTCTGAATCAGCATGCATTTTCTACGAATTCTCATTTGAAAATAAGTGCGCTAATGATTCGCTTTGTGCCAACACCCTGTCTGCTTCTAATCTTGCGAGGTCTGGAGGATACCCGTAACGCATCAGGATTTTTTTTACGGTCAGTCTTAATTCTGCCCTCACATCATCTCTCTTACTCCAATCAACAGTGGCATTTTTTCTTATAACATCCACAATGGTATGGATCAACTCTTTCATTTTGTCATCTTCAAGGAAACTTGTTGAATCGTTTTCTTTAAATACACTGTAAAATGCATATTCTTCCGGGCTTAACCCCAACTCATCTGCACGATGGTCTTCTAAGCGCATTCCTTTAGCTATTTCAGATAATTCCTGAAGTACTTGTGCTGAATCTATTTGATTGTTGTGATAACGTTTTACAACAGATTCCAACATTTCAGAAAATTTCTTTCCCTGTACCAGGTTTTGGGTCTTGCGTACCTTTACTTCATCACTCAACAGCTTTTTTAACAGCTCAAAAGCAATGTTTTTTTGCTGCATATTTTTCACTTCGAGCAAAAATTCATCAGAAAGGATACTTACCGAAGGGGCTTTAATGCCTGCTGCCTCAAATATGTCAATAACGCCATCACTTGAGAGTGCATCATCAACAATTTGTCGGATGGCTGTTTCCACTTCATAATCAGATTTAGTGCCATTAGCTGAAAACTTGTTGATTCTCGCCTTTACCGCCTGGAAAAATGCAACCTCGTCTTTTATGGCTTCTGCATCCGGACTGGGTATGGACATAGAAAAAAGCTTGGATAAAAGCGTAACTTCTTTCAGGAAGCGTTCTTTTAATTCCTCGTTGGATAAAATGAAATTCTGTGCGCCTAACAATACTTGTAGCTTCCGGGCTGTATCAACATGAAAGTATGCGCGAAAATCAAAGCCGTTGAACATCTGTTCAATGATTTCAAACTTCTCTTTCATGGTGGCAATGGCTTCTTTGATATCCACTACGGGAGAACCTTCGCCTCCGCTTTGCAGATACGTTGCCATGGCATTTCTTAAATCCTGACCGATACCAATATAATCTACAATCAGGCCGCCCGGTTTGTCTTTGTAAACACGGTTAACACGGGCTATGGCCTGCATCAGGTTTGCGCCCTGCATTTTTTTGTCTACATATAAGGTATGTAGGCTTGGGGCATCAAAACCTGTTAACCACATATCACGGACAATCACCAGTTTTAGGTCATCATGCGGATCTTTCATACGTGCCGCAAGGCCTTTTCTTTGCTGCTTGGTGGTGTGATGCGGCTGGAATATTTCGGGGTCGTCTGATGAACTGGTCATCACGATCTTGATCTTTCCTTTATCCGGATCATTATGGTGCCATTCCGGACGTAAAGTGATGATTGCGTTGTATAATTTCACGCAAATGGTACGGGTCATACCGATAATCATGGCCTTCCCTTCAAATACTTCCTGGCGGGCTTCAAAATGCACCACAATATCCCTTGCAACGTCTTTTAGCCTGTCCGGATGGCCTACCACAGCATCAATAGTGGTGGTTTTTTTCTTGGCTTTTTCTAATTGTTCTTCGGTAGCATCTGAAATTTCATTGATCTCTTCGTCCAGTTTTTTTGCCGTGGCTTCATCTAATTTTATTTTCACCAGGCGGGATTCATAACTGATCGGAACTGTTGCCCCATCATCTACCGCCTGTTTTATGTCGTATACATCTATATAATTCCCAAAAACCCCGGGGGTGGATTTATCTTCTTTTTCTATGGGCGTACCTGTAAAACCAATATAGGATGCATTCGGCAGCGCATCCCGGAGGTATTTGGCATTGCCATAGCGGATCTCGGAACCTTCGTCTGTCTCCACCACACGTCCTGAAAACCCGTACTGGCTTCTGTGTGCTTCATCGGCCACTACTACAATATTGGTGCGTTCAGAAAGGGTTTTATATATGTTGCCTTCTGCCGGTGCAAATTTCTGAATGGTGGTAAAAATGACCCCACCACCGGAAACTTTTAAAAGTTCTTTAATGTGTTCCCTGCTATTGGCCTGAACAGGGGTTTGCCTTAACAAGCCTACACAATTGCCAAATGTGCCAAAAAGCTGGTCGTCCAGATCATTTCTGTCTGTGAGTATAACGATGGTAGGGTTTTCCATTTGCGGATGCGTAATAATTTGTCCGCTATAAAAAACCATAGAAAGTGATTTGCCGGAGCCCTGCGTATGCCAGACCACACCTACTTTTCGGTCTCCATCCCGGGCATGTGTGGCCCGGAGCGTTTGCCGGACTGCTTTTTGTACTGCATAGTATTGATGATAGGCTGCTACCTTTTTTATTTTAACCTGGAAAATTAAACCTGTCTTGTCGTCTTTCTTTTCTTCCTGCTCAAAAACAGTGCAGTAACGGATCAGCTCCAGTAATGTTTTTTTATCCAGCATGTATTTTGCCAGGGTTTGCAATTCGGTCATCCCATAACCCGGTGGCGGTTCTGCTGCCGTGGCCAGTTCTTCCCGGTTCTCCTCCTGTATAGATGATTTTGGCGATTTCCAGGAGAGAAAACGGCTGAACGGAGCAGAAATACTGGAAGCGGCTGCATCTATTCCGTCAGATATCACACAAATGGCATTGTAGTAAAAAATACCGGGTACTGCATTCTTATAGTTTTGAATTTGGGTATAGGCCCTTTTTAAAGTAGCTTTTTCGTCAGTGGCGCTCTTTAATTCAATAACCACCAGGGGCAAGCCATTGATGTATACAACTACATCAAATCTCTTTTCATTGTTGTTTTCTTTGATCAGCAATTGGTTTACCACCCAAAAACTGTTGTTTTCGGGGTTTTGAACATCCAGTAAATGAACATTGATGCCTTTTGTAGTACCGTCTTTGGTGTACTCTACCGTTACGCCGTTGGTGAGCAAGGCATGGAAACGCTCATTGTTCTCCATAATATCTTCCGTGCCCGGGTGAAGCACCTTTTGGTAAGCTTCTGTGATCGCAGATTCAGATAGCCCGGGGTTGAGTTTTATGAGTGATTCTTTGAAATGTTTTTCTAAGATCACCGAAGTAAAATTTTCGCGTTGCGGATTCACACCGTTGGGTGCAATTTCCGGCCCGGCAAAATAGGTATACCCCTGACCAATTAATTGGGTAATTAATGATTGTTCTATGCTGTTTTCGGATAGTTTAGCCATTTTGCAATAGATTCAGGTTAGGTTTCAATGGGTCATATTCCATTTTGACGGATTGTTAATGATGTATTGCGATATATTTTTATGGGATTTTTCATTTCTGATGATATGTTCCCAATAATTGCGTTGCCACAATTTGCCGTTAAAACGTTGCCAATTGTTTGATTTAACATTCCGGATATATTCGTTGGTCGTCATCGTTTTGAACCATTGTACCATCGCCGATAGGGGCGAACCTGTGTGTTCGCCCGATATTGGTATTTGATTGTGTTCGTTTGAATTATTGGGGCAGGCACACAGGCCTGCCCGAACACATTGGTTTGCCCGAACACATTGGTTTGCCTGTGCCTGTGTGGGGGTATTGGGGCAGGCACACAGGCCTGCCCGAACACATTGGCCTGCCCGAACACAATTTGCGTGTACGGATTCATTGGGGCAGGCACACAGGCCTGCCCGAACACATTGGCAGGTGCACAGGTCTGCCTGAACAATGTGGATGATGCAATGAAAATGGTCGGGCATTACAATGTATTCCCCGCATTGTATGTTCGGAAATTTATTTTCCAGTTCAAAGTACCATTTTTCAATCATTTTGCCGGCATCATTATTTTTTAATTTGCCATTGTGTATAGACCCAAACAAGCGGTCACGGTTTTGCACGCACATGGTTACAAAATACAATCCTGCCTGCGAGTAATCGTATCCTTTTAAACGGATAGACCTGCGCTTGTGGATTTTTGGATTGTATTTGTTCATTGCTGCTAATTTTTAAAATCGTTTACCCTTATCTCCCCGCTCATTAATTTGGGCAACAACGCATCCCGGGTTTGGGTAAGGGTTTGGATTTGAGATGTATTTATATACAATTTTTCAAATATAGGCTTAGTCACTTTATCAAGTTTACTGAAAAGACCAGGTTCTGGAATAACTATAGGAAATTCTCTTAAGATATCAGTTTTTAAATTTGTGAATACGCTACCGCTTCCTTGCTGTACTAAAGCAGGGCGGATATTCATGAATAAAAGGTATAGGTATTCATTTGAAACTTTTGAGGTTGGGAAATGCAACCATCCATCATGAATGCATGTATCAACTGCAAGGATTTTAGGCATTCCTGGAGTAGCACTATTAGAAAGAACAATATCCCCAGCTTTTTTGAGAACTGTCTTTTTTAAACCTTCTGAAATTATATGTTCTTTTATGTTGAAAATATATGGAGAGGGAGTGGCCGTTGCATCAGAAATTTTTAACCATCGATACCCTTTATCAGATATAAAATCTTGAATAGGACGAGGCGAGCCTCCTCGTTTAATTTCTATTAAGTCACCTACTGATCCAACTCTCCACCCTTCAGGTAATTTATCATCTATTTGAAATTTACCAAACCACTCCTTAAAAATGGTTTGCGCGGTTTCTTCTAAGGTTTGGTTTTGGGTTTGCAGGAGTTCTATTTTACCGTCAAAAGCAGAAAGAATGGCGGCTATGGATTTTTGTTCGGGGAGAGGTGGGAGTTTAATAGGGAAGGTAGCAAAATCATTTGCGTTTGCTCCACCCTGCGCTGAACCACTTTTCACTGAATTAACGAAACCATACCAAATTTTTGACCGTACTAAAAAATCTAAATACCTATAATCAGTAATATTTTGATTGATTTGAAACCGAATTAGGTATGATGCAAAAACAGCTTCAATATTTTCTTTTATTGTTGCAGTGGCTCCTGTTGAATTGCCTGTCCGTGCTACAACTATATCACCTACTTGAAGTTTATACTTTTCATAATCGTTTTCACTTATCGGACAATATGGAACTGAATTCCAATCAATGAAATCGTTTTGAATGTCTGTTATTCTTAAAAATTTAGGCCCAATTTTCTCTAAACTAGCGCTCTCAGTGTAGCCGTATTGTTTTCGAATGGAAACTTCCCCCAAAGTAGTCTCCACCCAACCCTTCGGCAAACTCAGGGCATCGCCCTTCGGCAAGCTCAGGGCATCGCTATTCGGTATGTTTTTTACTTCGCTCATAACCCAAACCCAATTTTAGCCAGTTGCTTTTCTATTTCGGTATTCAGTTCGGCTTCCTTGTCCATTTGTACTTTTAATGTCGCTGTCAGTTCCGCCATTTTGGTTTCAAAGGGTATGCCGTCATCTTCTTCATCTACAATACCCACATACCTTCCCGGGGTGAGTACATGTCCGTGTTTAATAATGTCTTCTATTGTAGCTGCTTTGCAAAATCCTTTTATATTTTCATAATCTTCACCTTTTCTCCAGGTATGGTAGGTGTCGCGTATTTTGGCAATGTCTTCTTCTGCCAGATCGCGGTGTACCCGATCTTTCATATAGCCCATGTCGGATGCATCAATAAAAAGCACCTCTTTGCTGTGGCTGGCTTTTTCCCTTCGCAAAATCCAGATACAGGCAGGAATACCGGTATTGTAAAACAACTGCTTGGGCAATGCCACAATACATTCTACCAAATCGTTTTCTACCAGGTTTTTTCGTATCTCGCCTTCGCCACTGGTGTTGGAACTCAATGAGCCGTTACTCAACACGGTTGCCATTACGCCACTTTGGGCCAGGTGGTACAACATGTGTTGCATCCAGCCGTAATTGGCATTTCCGCCTGGTGGTGTGCCGTATTTCCAACGGGCATCTTCCTGTAGTATATCTACGCCCCAGTCACTTTGGTTAAAAGGTGGGTTGGCAAGGATGAAATCTGCTTTTAAATCAGGGTGGGCATCTTTTAAAAAAGAACCTTCGGAGTTCCACACCACAAACTTGGAGTTGATATTGCGTATGGCCAGGTTCATTTTAGAAAGCTTCCAGGTAGTTTGGTTGCTTTCCTGTCCGTACACCGTAATGTCTTTTATATTGCCTCTGTGTTCGGTTACAAACTTTTCACTCATTACAAACATTCCCCCGGAACCACAGGCAGGGTCATACACACGGCCTTTGTAGGGCTCTATCATTTCTACCATCAGCTTTACAATAGCTTTTGGGGTGTAGAATTGTCCACCCTTTTTTCCTTCGGCATTGGCAAATTCCCCGAGGAAATATTCGTAAACACGCCCGAAAAGGTCTTTCGAATTTTCGTGTTCAGCCTGTAATTCTGTGTTGGAAATTAAATCAATGAGCTGGCCCAGGGCAGTTTTGTCTAAATTGGCTTTGCCGTAAACCTGTGGAAGCACATTTTTTAATTCTTTGTTTTCGCGCTCAATGGTTTCCATGGCTTCATCCAGGGTTTGTCCGATAGAAGGTAGCTTTGCACTGGCGTGAATGTGGCTCCAACGCGCCTCTTTAGGTACAAAAAAAGTGTTTTTCGCAATGTATTCATCGCGGTCTTCCGGATCGCTCCATTCATCTGCTTCCAGTTTGTGGTAGAGTTCTCCAAAAGATTCTGAGATGTATTTTAAGAACACCAGTCCCAGAACTACGTGTTTGTATTCTGCTGCGTCAATGTTCTTACGAAGCTTGTCCGCTGCTTTAAATAATTTCTGCTCAAAACTGCTTGTATCTGTTTTTGCCATTTATATTTTTTACGGGTTTTATCTGTTTGCAAAGGACTCATGGAATCCCTTTGCTTATTTCAGACATTAGTGTCAGCCACTAAAATAATCAGATTATTGCAATTATCTTAAAAAACTGAGTTTATAATGTAACTATCAGTTCAAAGGAGGTGTTTCACGTCAACTATTACAACCATTAAGGGACGTCGTTTTTTTATAGGTCATAAACATATCGGATTTCGGCCTTTATCATTTACAACAGAATGCAATGTGGGGCGGATGGCTCCATAAAAATAATGGATTGGATAACAGGAAAGGCTTTAACCGGGATAAAATAAACAACCTAGAGGCCTAAAAATTGCATAAATTTTTATTACCTGGTTTCTATAAAGTATTTATATTCATTTAATTATTATCTTTGTATGAGTTTAAAGAGAGGCTGATTGTTCCTCAATTACATTATTCTACTGATTTTTTAGTATATTAATTGCATTATTTTGCAAATACGATTTAGTATTTTCAACTTCTTTTTAAAATAATACACACTATAAAATATTTTAAATAAACGAATGGCAAAATCACAACAGACATTTAACAAAACAGAAAAAGAAAAAAAGCGTTTAAAAAAACGTGAGGATAAACAAAAGAAAAAAACTGCCCGTAAAGCCGAATCCAAAGAAAAAGGCAAGGGTATTGAATATGCTTATGTAGACCATGACGGAAATTTAACGGATACTCCACCGGATCCTTCAAAAAAGATAAAGGTAGATGCAGATAGCATAGAAATAGGTATTCCTAAAAGAGACGACAGTGCAGAAGAATTTGATCCTGTTAGAAAAGGAAAAGTATCATTCTTTGATTTTTCAAAAGGATTTGGTTTTATTATCGATTCAGAAAATAATGAAAAATATTTTACCCACGTTAGTGGTTTAATAGATGAGATTGATGAAAACGACAAAGTGTCTTTTGAGCTCGAAAGAGGGATGAAAGGAATGAATGCTGTCCGAGTTAAGAAGATTTAGATTAAACAAATAACAAAATAAAAGTTGCGGCTGAATGCCTGAGCCATCAGGTTAATTCGGCTGCAATTTTTTAATATTATAATATTGAGAATCAGTTACTCTTCTTCGTTTTTAAGATCTAAATTTATTATAGTTAATCTTCTTAATATACTTGCCGCTTCTAATTCTGTCTTAGCAGGAATCTCATCAAAGTCTTCATAATACGTTATAGTGAATTTTTTCCCGATAAGCTCTTTGTCCTTAAATTCAAACTTTTCCAGGGCTTCTTTACTAATGTATTTAAACTCAACAATTTCCTGATTATCTGTATTGGAAAAATAATACGCTATAGGCGATTGTCCGCTATAGGTAAGGGTTGCTACTGAAATTGTATCTTTTTGCCCATAAGAAACACAAAAAATAAATAATGCCAATAAGGTAAAAATAAAATTTTTCATAATCATATATTTTAGGTAGGTAATATATTACACCAGGTAAATTTAAGTATTTCTTTTTAATTGATAGGAAAAGAATAGTTTCAAAACATTAGTTTTATATAAAACAAGTTTCTGTAAATATCAGTTTCAGTTATAAAAATTATATAATTTAAAGTAAGCGAGTGTGAACGGTATGTCATTTTTTATATACCATTCGTCAATATTTTCATGCTATTAATGTTTAAACACAACATAATCCTGCTATTTGTTTTATTTTAGTTGAAATTATTAATCAAAATAAGAGTGTATAGCACTTTAAAGAATAGTTGGATTCTCTTCTCTATTTTCTCTTCTCTTTTGTCTTTAATCAACGTTAAAGTTAATCCCTCACCATACATCTGCCAT
>CALGUD010000030.1 GCA_937901915.1 uncultured Flavobacteriaceae bacterium | reverse complement strand
TCCTGATAAACTATTCAAAACATAAAGTGGCCGGAATTTCTTCCGACCACTACTGCTTTACAGCAGCCTTTTTCAATTATTTAGAAATTTATTATTCCGGATTTTGTCCTTTTAGTCCGTTTACCAAACCTCTATGAGATATTTTATAGTTAAAAGCATTATCATACACAGCCGGCCAGTCAGTTCCGCCATCATAAAGCCAACTATCCTGATCTCTGAAACCCCACAGGGTTATTCCGAATTTTTGATTATCGGGTACAAGGGTTTCATAGTAATATGCAGCTCTTTGATACTGGTTTTCCTGCTCTGAAGCTCTGGTTGTGGTGAGTTGGGTAACATCATCATTATAATTTGCTTTTACATCTAACTCAGAAGCATGAACCAATAAACCTGTATTTGCTATATCAATAATAGCTGAAGGTAAATCAGTTGATGGCCAGTCATGGTTTAAATGCATTTGCATGCCTATTCCATCAATAGGAATATCTCTTTCCTGAAAATCCTCAACCATTGCAAGAATTTTGGCCCTTTTTGTAACATCTCCGGCTATGTTAAAATCATTATAAAACAATTTTACATCAGGGTCACCTGCACGTGCTGCTATAAAGCATTTTGCTACAAAGTCATCTGAAGTCCGCGTATAAATTACATTATCAGGATCTTCAAAAACTTCATTAACTACATCCCAGCCCGCTACAACGGGATCACCATTTTCAAATTTTGCTTCAGCAAAGTGGGCTACTGTATTTGTAACATAACTAAGGATTGCTTCTTCAAATTCTTCATCTGTACCGGCAAAGGATGAGAACCACCCGGGTTGCTGACTGTGCCATACTAACACATGCCCGTGCACACGCAGATTGTTAGCTTTGGCATACGCTACAATAGCATCACCATCACTGTAATCATAATCTCCCTCATTAGGACCGAGAAACATATTGCTGGGTTTCATATCATTTTCAGCTGTAATGCTGTTGTGCTCTGCTAATAGTATATCTTTAAATAAGAGGTTGTCCGCAGCACTTGATGCCAGTTTTTCTGCAGAAACAATATTTCCGATTGGGTAATCAACTATCTCTAAAGGAAGATCGTTAGGAATATAAGTAAAGCCTTCTATAACTACAGCATCGGGGTTTCCGGCATTATTTTCAATATCGTCATCATCATCATCGTCCCCACCAGGATTAACCGGAGGTACAGGTTCTCCGGGAACTGGAGTAGTGTCATCATCCGAGCTACATGCTACTATAAGTAGAGAAACGAACAGAAGTTTAATAAGATTTTTCATCATTTACTATTGGTTTTAATTATTCCGAAATACAATATGTATGCTTCGGTGAATTCTTATAGGCAATATTAACCAAGAGTTCATAATTTCAATAGCACATATGTTGCATCTTATATAAGATTTGAGGCTTTTAATTGATATATGAGTCCTAATTCGAGCCCTCGCATTTCTGCCAATCCTTTTAGTCTTCCAATTAATGAATATCCGGGATAGTGGTCTACATTTTCTTCAATTGAATGTAAAAATCCGTGATCCGGGCGCATAGGTAAACTTAAATTTCTCTTGTTCATGAGGAGGAGAAGTTTTGTAACGATTTCTTCCATGGGATTATCACCATTTAAATGTTCTGATTCCCTGAAAATTTCATCATTTTCCCGTACCACATTCCTTAAATGTAAAAAATGGATACGGTCGCCAAAGACATCAATTATTTTTAACAAGTCATTTTTAGGATGTGCGCCTAATGATCCTGTACAGTAACAAAGTCCGTTTGCCGGTACCGGCACTGAATTAAATATTTTTTCAAGGTCTTCCTGTGTGCAAACTACCCTTGGCAGTCCTAAAACCGAAAAAGGAGGGTCATCGGGATGAATTGCCAGTTGCACACCCAGTTCCTGCGCCAAAGGTGCAACTTCCGATAAAAAGTGAATTAAATTTTCACGTAACTTATCATCATTAATATCCTTGTAATTATCCAGCAATACCATGACCTGTTCCCGGGTAAAATTTACTTTACTGCCAGGCAATCCAAGTAAAACATTCCTGAAAAGAATTTCTTTGTCTTTATCTGTAAGTTTACTTCCGTAAGCAAGAGCCTTTTCTTTCTGTTTCTCTGTATATTCCGCAACGGCCCCGGGTCTATTTAAAAGATATAGATCAAAGTATAAAAAAGCATTTTCTTCGTACCGTAATGCTTTGGATCCGTCTGAGTTTGTAAAGGCATGATTGGTGCGTAACCAGTCTAATATTGGCATGAAGTTATATGTAATTACCTTAATCCCACATTGGGCAACATTCTTCATGCTTTTTTTATAATTTTCTATATATAACTCGTAATCACCTGCTTTTCTTTTAATGTCTTCGTGAACGGGCAGGCTTTCAATAACCGTCCATTCTAATCCAGCATCCCGTATTATTTGTTGACGTTCCTGTATGGCTTCAACAGTCCATACTTCGCCTACCGGAATTTGATGTAAAGCGGTAACTATACCGGTTATACCACATTGCCTGAGATCTTGCAGGCTTACTGTGTCCTGGGGTCCAAACCAACGCATGGTCTGCTCCATTTTTATCATTCTTCTTTCTGTTTTAAAATTAAAAACCAATACTATTACCCCCGTCAACCGGTAAGACAGTACCTGTTGTATAACGGGATTCATTTGTGGCATAGTAATAAACAGCATCTGCTATATCTGACGGATCACCTAAGTAACCCATGGGTGTTCTTGATAAGACCTTGTTTTTTCTTTCAGGATCATCGTTTAGGGCCTTAGCAGACATTTTTGTTTTTATAAATCCCGGGGCCACACAATTAACCCGTATTCCAAAAGAGGCTAGTTCAACAGCCATAGCACGGGTCATGGTTTCAATAGCGCCTTTACTTGCAGAATATGCAATAACTTTTGGTATACCATATTGCGAAGCCATAGAGCTTATGTTTACAATACTGCCACCCTTATTTTCTTTCATTATTTTTACAACTTCCCTGCTCATAGCAAAAACGCTGAATACATTTGTATGTAGAATAGATTGAAATTCTTCATCAGTAACATCAAGAAATTCTTTTTTCATATTAATACCGGCATTATTTACCAGAATATCAATGGGTCCGTCTTTTGCAATTTTTTCAACTAGAGCAGGGATGTCCTTCAGTTCGTTCAGGTCAAAAAGTATAGGAATAGCATTAGGGCCTAACTCTGTACAGGCCTGTTCAGTCCTTTCTTTGGTCCTTCCTATGATGTATGTTTTAATTCCATTATCGCAAAATTTCTTTGCTGTAGCATATCCCAGACCGGAATTTGCGCCTGTAACTATGGCTCTTTTAGTCATTCTAATCTTTTTTCTATTAATAATTCATTTTCTACTTCAATCTTGAATGAAGATAAATTTAACGGAATGATTTTATCCTCTTCCGGGTGCAAAAGGAAACTTTAAAGATTGAAAATAGTCTAATGTTTTGGTTGGTTTTTCTACTTCTTTGGGTAATGGTTTTTTTGAAAATTGCTGAAAATACAATAGGCAGGCATCACGCCACCACTTGGCTTCCTTTAATTGAATGTTTAATGACATTTTCACTTCATTAAACCTGCGTTTATCAACATATTGTTCCATTTTATCCCATGTGGAGACCATTTCTTCTACTTCATCAACACCTTGCTGATATTTAAGTGCAATTCCCTCCCACAATGTTTTTCCGTTTTTTAGTTTATAATCCCACGGTAAATGATGGAACCATAATAAATCAACTTCAGGCGTGGTCTTTACATTATCATACATTGCCGCAACTTCAGGAAAGTATTGTGCAGTAGCATTACTTCCGGTTTTGGTTCTGTTAAAACCAATTCCAAGACTATCGGCTTTGTGATAATACACCGGGTTCCATTCCGGCCTTGACAGGTCTGCTACCCATGGTCCCGGACCATAATGATGTCCGGTATCCATAATATGATGTATTCCAAGAGGGGTCATATAATTTACCACTGTTTCCCTGGATTTTATAAGCATTTCTTTAATTGGAACAATAAAGTCCGGTTCATTAGAAAAAGTAGAACGTATCCATTCCTCGGCAATAGTTTCTGAATCTAAATGGGGATCCCAGGCCAAACGCCCATACCCGTACCAGTTTGCTTGTAAAAAGTGATGACCTGTCCAGTTGCGGTCAGTTCCAATGTTCGCAACCCCAGCCATTCCGGTGAGTTCTTTATTATGTAAAGACCCGTCTATTACTTTGGCTACCGTAGATCCTTTTCCTTTTGCATAGGTATCAGCTTCTAACACTTCTTCATATAATTTAGGCAGGAAAACCAGGTGGGTACTAAAACCCAGATATTCCTGTGTAATTTGAAACTCCATCATGAGAGGAGTTTCCGGCATGGCACCAAACATGGGGTGAAAAGGTTCCCTGGGTTGAAAATCGATAGCACCGTTTTTAACTTGTACCATTACATTGTCCTTAAAACGTCCATCATACGGTACAAACTCACTGTACGCTTGTTTGGCTCTGTCTGTGGGGTCATGTTCCGAATAAACAAAGGCACGCCACATAACAATTCCATTAAAAGGCTCTACCGCTTCTGCCAGCATATTAGCGCCATCTACATGATCCCTGTCGTAATTTTGCGGGCCGGGTTGACCTTCGGAGTTTGCTTTTACAAGAAATCCTCCGAAGTCCGGAATCCTGTTATATATTTCTTTCGTTTTGTCTTTCCACCATTGCTTTACTGCAGGATCTAACGGATCGGCAGTTTTTAACCCTCCAATTTCAATGGGTGCTGAAAACCGGGCAGTTAAGTATACTTTTATTCCGTAAGGACGAAAAATATCAGCCAGAGCCTCAACCTTTTCGAGATATAATGGAGTTAATATTAATGCATTTGCATTCACATTGGTCAGGGCAGTGCCGTTAATTCCTACTGATGCATTCGCACGCGCATAATCAATATATCTCTGGTCTGTATAATCGGGTAGTTTATGCCAATCCCAAATAGAAAATCCCGCATAGCCCCGCTCAACAGTACCATCCAGGTTATCCCAATGGTTTAAAACGCGGTGTTGTAGCTTTGGTGAATCTGTAATGGATAAGTTATCGAGGGATTTGTTTGTTTGTAATACTCTTAAGAAATTAAAAACACCATATAACACCCCGATATCGGTTTTCCCTGTTATAACAATATAATTTTTCTTTTTAAGGTTTATCTTTTTAATAATAAAGCCCTCATCATTGATCTTGTCAAATTCGCTATTAAGAAATTTGGAAATTTCCCGGTCCAGGTTATCCTTTGAGGCCAAAATGATTAAATTCTCACCTTCGGTACTGTTTACGTATGGAATTTTACTGCCTAAGAGGTTTGGAAGTGCTGTATTTAATTCATTTTTTACTGCTCTTATTGTTTCAGAGTCACCCGAAACATACAAACCCTTTATATGAGCCTGGTAGTGTTTCAATAATTCCGCATTTTCAACTTTATTATATTGCAACCACAAGTTATATCCATCATTGGCTTTAGTGTGATTCTGGAAAATTAATAATAAGAATAAGGAAGAAACGAAGAATTTTTTTATAAATAGGTCCATTTAGGTTGTAGTATTTTTTAAATTATAGATCAAAGGGTAAATTTAAGTAAAAAAAAAATAGATTGACAAATATTCATGCAATCGATTGCGTAAAACGTTTTTTTATTCTTATTTTGCCTCCCATAACCTTTTATTTTTAAATGTTTTCAGAACTTTTTTATCTTTAGCAGGATTTTGAAATAAAATCATAACATTTTTATAGTATAATTAACTAACCAATTTATACCAAAATGAAACATAATTTTAAACTACTTTTCTCGATAATCTTATTGGGAATTTTTGTCTCATGCGATAAAAAGACATCTTCAGATCCGGAAAATAAAACGGAAATTCCCAAGCAGAAAGAAAGCAGCGTTGCCGATACACTTGGTTTTTCAGATACCTCCTTATCTATAGAAGAGCGGGTTCAGGATTTAATAGGCCGTTTAACTTTAGAAGAAAAGGCCGACCAGATGATGCACAATACATCGGCAATTGAAAGATTAGGAATTCCCCCTTACAGCTATTGGAATGAAGCCTTACACGGAGTAGGACGGTCCGGTATTGCAACCGTTTTTCCACAGGCAATAGGCCTTGGCGCCACCTTTGATGAGGAATTGGCTTTAAGGGTTTCTACTGCTATATCTGATGAAGCGAGAGCGATGCATAATGCAGCAGCAGCTAAAGGATACCATATGCAGTACGGAGGATTAACTTTCTGGACTCCAAATATTAACATCTTCAGGGACCCAAGATGGGGAAGGGGTCAGGAAACCTATGGTGAAGACCCATATTTAACATCAAGAATTGGTGTTGCATTTGTAAAAGGATTACAGGGTGATAATCCTGATTATTTAAAAACTGCTGCATGTGCCAAACATTATGCAGTTCACAGTGGTCCTGAAAAATTAAGACATGAATTTGATGCTATCTCTACAAAAAAGGATATGTGGGAAACATATTTACCAGCTTTTGAAGCATTGGTGAAAGAAGCAGATGTAGAGGCTGTAATGTGTGCTTATAATAGTACAAATGGAGAACCTTGTTGTGCAAATAAATATTTGATTAATGATGTATTATTGAATGAATGGAAGTTTGATGGTCATGTATTGAGTGATTGCTGGGCTCTTGTAGATTTCTACAATCCTAAAGATGGAGACCCTGCCGGACACGGAGTTGTTAAAACACAGGCCGAAGCAGCAGCACTGGGAGTGAAGTCTGGTGTGAGCCTGAATTGTGGAAGTGTTTATAATCCCGGTTTGATAGATGCTGTTAAAGAAGGGCTTATTACCGAGAAAGAGATTGACGAACAACTCGCAATTTTACTTCGCACACGTTTTAAACTTGGTTTGTTTGATAGAAAAGGGGATAATCCATACAATGATATTTCAGTAGATGTTATAAATAGTGACAAACACAGGGAAATATCTAAAGAAGTAGCGCAAAAGGGCATTGTGATGCTTAAAAATAATGGCATATTACCACTAAAAAATGACCTTTCAAAATATTTTATAACAGGGCCTAACGCAGCTAACGTTGATATTCTTTTAGGAAATTATTATGGTGTTAATCCTAATATGGTAACTATTCTGGAAGGTATAGCAGAAGCCGTTGATCCGGCTAGCCAGTTGCAATACAGAATAGGGGCAATGCTGGCCGCACCTGCCGTAAATCCACAAGACTGGGCTAGCGGACAAGCGGGAAATAGCGATGCTACTATTGCAGTTTTAGGTATTTCCAGTTTAATTGAAGGTGAAGAAGGGGAATCATTAGCATCTGCAACAGCAGGAGACCGGTTAGATTATAATTTACCGGCACATCAAATAGAATATCTGAAAAAATTGAGAAATGCTGCCGGAGAAAGGCCTATAATAGCAGTAATTACAGGAGGTAGCCCAATGAACCTGGCTGAGATTCACGAACTGGCCGATGCCGTATTGCTGGTATGGTACCCGGGTGAAGAAGGAGGTACTGCAGTGGCAGATATCGTATTTGGTAAAATTTCACCTTCAGGGCGTTTACCAATTACCTTTCCTAAATCCCTCGATCAGTTACCACCGTACGAAGATTACACAATGAAAGGTCGTACATATAAGTACATGGAGCAAGAACCGCTTTATCCATTCGGGTATGGATTGAGCTATACTAAATTTACATATGCAGAACCGAAAATTTCTGCTACTAAGGTTAAAAAAGGTGACAATGTAACTGTTTCTGTAACTGTTACCAATAGCGGAGAGGTAAAATCTGATGAAGTTGTTCAGCTTTATATTTCGGATGTTGAAGCATCAGTGGATGTGCCTATTTCACAATTATATGGTATTAAAAGAATATCTCTGGAGCCGGGTGCTTCAAATGAGGTATCTTTCGAGATAACATCAAAAATGATGGAACTTGTTAATAACGATGGGGAGAGAGTGCTTGAGCCGGGAGAGTTTAAAATTCATATTGGAGGCTCCAGCCCCGGAAAAAGAGCAATTGAATTAGGAGCTGCCGAATTAGTAACCTCGTCATTCAATGTAGAATAGTAAGGAATGGAAAATTTTATTAATGACAACTTTTTACTCAATACCAAGCTTGCACAGGAGTTATATCACGACTATGCTAAAGATATGCCTATTATTGATTATCATTGTCATTTACCTCCGGATGAAATAGCGAATGATAGGCAGTTTAAAAACCTTACAGAGCTATGGATTAAAGGAGACCATTACAAATGGCGTGGAATGCGGGCACTGGGAATTAAGGAAGAATTCATAAGCGGTAATGCCTCCGATGTTGAAAAGTTCCGTAAATGGGCACATACTGTGCCCTATACCCTGAGAAATCCTCTGTATCACTGGAGTCATCTGGAGCTAAAAAGGTATTTTAATGTCACGGAACTTTTAACTCCGGACAGTGCAAACAAAATATATGAGCACTGTAATGAATTAATCGTAACTCCTGAGTTTTCGGCAAGGAACCTGGTTAAGAAAATGAATGTTAAAGTCATTTGTACTACTGATGACCCTATAGATTCCCTTTCTCATCATAAAAAATGCCGGGAAGATGGGTACGAAGTACAAATTTTACCAACTTTCAGGCCAGACAATATTATTGAAATAGACAAAGAAGGCTTTGTAAATTATATTGAAAAGTTATCAGAAATCACTTCGATCAGCATCACTTCTTTTGAACTGCTTCTTGATGCCGTAAACAACCGGGGCGATTATTTTCATGCAAACGGTTGCAGATTATCTGACCACGGATTATCTTTTGTCTATGCAGAAGAGTTTACTACAGAACAAGCCAATACTATTTTTAAAAAGAAATTAAACAAAGAAAAAATATCAGAAAAAGAAGCGTTGCTTTACAAATCTGCCATATTACATCATCTTGGTAAAATGTATGCACACAAGGGATGGACAATGCAAATGCACCTTGGGGCTATAAGAAATGTAAATAAATCATTATTGATAAAGATTGGAGCAGATGCCGGAGTGGATAGTATAGGCGATTATTCTCATGCAGTGGCTTTGGGTAGTTTTCTAAATAAACTGAATAACGAAAATAGCCTTCCTAAAACAATTTTATACAATTTAAACCCTTCAGACAATGAAGTATTTGCCACCATGGCAGGAAATTTTAACGATGAAGGAATTAAAGGTAAAGTACAGTTTGGGGCCGCCTGGTGGTTTCTGGATCAAAAAGATGGTATGACCAGACAAATTGATGCGCTTTCCAATATGGGCTTATTGAGTTGTTTTGTGGGAATGCTCACGGACAGCCGTAGCTTCTTATCTTTTCCGAGACATGAATACTTCCGGAGGATATTATGTAATATATTAGGGAATGATGTACAAAATGGTGAATTACCAAATGATGTAAAGTGGCTTGGGAAGATTGTTCAGGATATTTGCTACAATAATGCCAGGGAATATTTTGACTTTCCTTCTGTACTTCGCGGCAAAACAAATAAAGTGGTTTAAATTTAAATATAATATATAAGTGAAAAAGAAGATTGTAACCTTTGGAGAAATAATGCTACGTCTGGCGCCAAAGAATAATTTAAGATTTTCCCAGGCATCGGAATTTGATGTAATTTACGGTGGTGGCGAATCTAACGTAGCTGTGTCATTGGCTAATTACGGATTACCGGTTGAGTTTGTAACCAGGCTTCCTAAAAATGATATTGGCGAATGTGCATTAATGGAAATGCGTAAAAGGGGAGTTGGCACAGAACATATAATTTATGGTGGGGACAGACTGGGAATTTATTTCCTTGAAACCGGTGCTGTAAGCCGGGGGAGCAAAGTGGTTTATGACAGGGCTCACTCTGCAATAGCAGAAATAAAAAAAGGAATGATAAACTGGGATGAGGTTTTTAAAGACGCACACTGGTTTCACTGGACAGGGATCACCCCTGCAATTTCCCAGGGAGCAGCCGATGCCTGCCTCGAAGCTGTAGAAGCTGCAAGCAGATTAGGTTTAACCATTTCCACAGACCTTAATTACAGGGCTAAATTATGGAAATATGGTAAAGAGCCTGAAGAAATAATGACAAAGTTAGTTGAATATTGTGATGTGATCCTCGGTAATGAAGAAGATGCAGAAAAACATTTCGGAATTCATCCCGAAGGACTGGATGTTACTAAACATGGCCATGATGTTACCGCCGAAGCATTTTTATCAGTTTGCAAGCAGATGATGGCTAAGTTTCCACGTGCAAAAAAAGTTATAACTACATTAAGAGGGTCCATAAGCGCATCCCACAATTCATGGGCAGGTGTTATGTATGATGGAAAACAAATGTATAAGTCGCCGACGTATCAGATAACACATATTGTAGATCGTGTTGGAGGAGGAGACAGTTTTATGGGAGGGCTTATTTATGGGTTGAATGCCTATGATGATGATCAAAAGGCGCTTAATTTTGCTGTGGCTGCTTCATGTTTAAAGCATACTATTTATGGCGATGCTAATTTAGTTACAGTAGATGAGGTTGAAAAACTTCTGAGCGGTGATGCTTCCGGAAGGGTAGCGCGTTAACTTTCCTCAATTAATAATAATGAATATACCACAACCTCAACGTCAATATACCGAAGGAGAAATTCAAATTGAACAGGCTAACTTTATTACCAAAGTTTATGCATGGATGTTCGGGGCACTTACATTAACAGGGTTTGTTGCCGTATGGTCAGCATCTACACCTGCTGTAATTGAAGCTGTATTTAGTAATAAATGGGTTTTTTACGGACTTCTTATAGGAGAGTTTTTGTGCGTGGCCTATTTAATATCTGTAATTCAAAAAATTTCAGCACAGGTTGCTATTCTTATTTTTATGGCATATGCGGCTTTAAATGGCTTAACCCTTTCTGTGATTTTTTTAATTTTTACAAGTGAATCCATAGCCACAACATTTTTTATTACAGCGGGAACATTTGGAGTTATGAGCGCTTACGGTTACTATACAAAAAAAGATTTAACAAGTATTGGGAACCTCGCTTTTATGGCTTTAATTGGACTTATTATTGCATCGGTAGTGAATATATTTTTCGCTAGTGAACTTATTTACTGGATTACTACATATGCCGGCATTTTAATTTTTGTTGCTTTAACAGCTTATGATACTCAAAAAATTAAAGAAATGAATATCATTGGCAATGAAGGTACAGATGAAGATAAAAAAGAAGCAATTATGGGGGCACTGACCCTTTATCTGGATTTTATTAACTTATTTCTTTACCTGTTGAGGTTATTTGGAAGAAGGAAATAGAAACTGTAAGATAAGGGTAGATGTTAATTAAATTTTTAAATTAAATAAACTAAAAATGACCCTAGGGCCAAAAAAATAGTAAGCAATGAGTAGATTTTCAAGAATAGATGTAGTACTAAAAATGGAGGAAACCGGTTTAGTGCCTCTTTTTTATCACCAGGATCCGGATATAGCTAAAAAAGTGGTAAAAGCCTGTTATGATGGTGGGGCAAGATTATTGGAATTTACACACCGCGGACTTTTTGCCCATGAGGTTTTTAATGAATTAAGTAAGTATTGTGCTAAAGAATGCCCCGATATGATATTGGGGGTTGGTTCGGTAACTGATGCTGCAACTGCTTCCCACTATATGAACATTGGGGCAAGTTTTGTAGTTACACCGGTTTTTCGAGAAGATATAGCCATAGTTTGTAACCGGAAAAAAGTACTTTGGTCCCCGGGTTGTGGCTCGTTAACTGAAATTACAAAGGCAGAAGAAATGGGATGTGAAGTGGTGAAATTGTTCCCCGGAGAAGTTTATGGGCCTAATTTTATTAAATCGGCCAAAGCACCGCAACCATGGACTAAAATTATGCCTACGGGTGGGGTTGATACTTCAGAAGAAAATCTAAAAGGCTGGTTTGGAGCCGGAGCTACATGTGTGGGTATGGGATCTAAACTAATAACAAACGATATTATTAAAAATAAAGACTATAAACTTCTTGAAAAGAATGTAAAGGACGTGTTAAGTATAATCAGTAAGATAAGAAAGACATGAGATTTCACCTGATTTCGTTTTTATGTGTGCTGTTTTTGATATCATGCAAAAGCGAAAGTAAAGTAAAAAGTATAAAGCTGGCCCATAGCCTTGGGGTTACCCATCCAGTGCACCATGCTATGGAATTTTTGGCAGAGGAAGTTGCTAAAAATTCTGAAGGAAAACTAATAATTGAAATCTACCCGAGCAGCCAGTTGGGATCTGAACGTGAGTGTCTTGAATTACTTCAGATAGGAAGTTTAGGAATGACAAAGGTGTCTTCTGCAGTAATGGAAAACTTCTCACCAAAACTGAAAGTTTTTGGGTATCCTTATCTTTTTGAAACAGAAGAAGTGCGTTTTAAAGTTTTTGATGGTGAAATTGGACAAAGGTTATTACGCGATGGTGAAAAGTACTGGTTAAGAGGACTCACCTATTTTGACGCCGGAAGCAGGTCATTTTATACCAAAACAAAACCGATTGAACACCCGGACGATCTTACCGGTATGAAAATAAGGGTCATGGGAAGCCCTACGGCCATAGAGTTGGTAACAAGCTTTGGGGCTGCACCTACACCTATTTCGTGGGGTGAACTTTATACCGCATTACAACAAGGTGTAGTAGAGGGGGCTGAAAATAATCTGCCTAGCTTTTACACCTCTAAACACTATGAAGTATGTAAATTTTTTTCTGTTGATGAACATTCCTCAGTACCTGATATATTGGTTATTAGTACAATTATTTGGGATGATCTTAATGAAAACGAAAGAAAATGGCTCATGGATGCTGTTGATGATGCAACCGTACACCAAAGAAAATTGTGGAAAAAAGCTGAGCAGGAATCACTTCAGGCTATTAAAGAAGCCGGAGTAAAAGTTAATTATCCCGATAAGTCAGTATTTGAAGCCAGATCGGCTGCCATGATTGAAGAACTCAAAGCTAAAGATAACGAGCTTTATGAATTAATTTCAGAAATTAAAAATGTAAAGTAGTGAAAATTAAACTGGATAAATTTTTAGAGTGGGTATTGGCAATCTTACTGGCTGTTATGGTTTTGGATGTTCTCTGGGGTGTTTTTACACGCTACGTAATGGGGCATCAAAGTTCCTGGACAGACGAACTTGCAAGGTTTTTACTCATTTGGGTGGGCGTTTTAGGTGCTGCTTATGCAGTAGGGAGGGATATGCATATAGCCATTGACCTGCTCCCTCATTACCTTAATGCCAAGAATCAGAAAAGATTACAGTTTTTCAATGCTGTCATTGTTATTCTTTTTGCATTGGCGGTTTTTATAATAGGTGGCTCAAGATATGTGTATATATCATTTCATCTGGGGCAGTCTTCATCTGCATTGGGCATACCTATGGGATATGTATATATGATTTTTCCAATCTCAGGTATGATAATAATTTACTATAAAATTCAAAGTATATTCTCAGATATCTAAATAAGGAATAAATGGAAGTAGCTATACTTGTAATAAGTTTTATTGTTTTAATCGGATTAAGGGTTCCTGTTGCCTGGAGTATTGGTATAGCAGCTCTTTTAACTCTTTTAATGAGTACAGATACCATTCCGGCTGTTACTACAATTTCACAGAGGGTAGTTACAGGACTCGATAGTTTTTCTTTACTGGCCATCCCGTTTTTTATACTCGCCGGACATATTATGAACAGGGGAGGTATTGCTAAAAGGCTTATCGATTTTGCAAAAGCCCTGGTGGGTTCTCTTCCGGGAGGTTTAGCACATGTTAATATAGTTGCTGCAATGATGTTTGGTGCTATAGCCGGCTCAGCCGGGGCTGCTGCAGCAGCTATCGGTAGCTTTATGTCTACCGAAATGGAAAAAGAAGGGTATAGTAAAGGTTTTGGAGTAGCCGTTAATGTTACATCGGCCACTACAGGGTTAATAATTCCTCCCAGCAATATTTTTATCATATATTCCCTTGCCAGCGGAGGGGTAAGTATTGGAGCTTTGTTTTTAGCAGGTTATATACCCGGAATACTTACCGGGCTTATGTTAATGATAGTAGCATATATATGGGCTAAACGAAAAGGTTATCCTACCGGGAACAGGTCTTCCTTTAAGTTGGTTGCCAAAACTTTTTTAGCTGCATTACCCAGCCTTTTTTTATTAATTGTTGTAATTGGTGGCATTGTAGCGGGAATATTCACAGCTACAGAAGCATCCTCAGTGGCAGTTCTCTACTGTTTATTGTTGGCTTTAGTATACAGGGAAATATCTTATAAAAATATAAAACCAATTTTTGTTGAAGCTTCAGAAACTATTGCTATCGTGATGATGCTCATTGCTATGTCTATTGCAATGTCATGGGTAATGTCCTATGAGAATATACCCCAGGATGTAACCAATGCTTTGTTAAGTATCAGTGATAATAAGATCATGGTTCTTATCATCATTAACCTTATACTTCTATTTGTGGGAATTTTTATGGATATGACACCGGCAGTATTAATTTTTACACCTATTTTTCTTCCGGTTACCACAGCTATGGGTATAGATCCCGTACATTTTGGAATTATAATGGTCCTGAACTTATGTATAGGTTTATGTACCCCGCCGGTTGGTTCGGTACTATTCATTGGTGTAGGGGTAGCAAAAACTACCATTCAAAAAGTCATAAGGCCTTTATTGCCCCTTTTTCTGGCCATGTTGGTTTCGTTGGCTTTGGTCAGTATGTTTCCAGAATTGAGTCTCTGGCTGCCTAGAGTATTCGGGTTCTAAGATCCCTTGATACATATTTCAAAATTTAATTTGGAGTTATTTTCTTTTCGATGAGTTTCTAACTATTATATGTGTTCCTAATATAGTTGTATCCGTATTATTGCTTTTGTAACCATTTATCATGTGATCCAGGATTTTATCGGCTGATATTCTGCCCATATCTGTGGCGGGATGAGTAACAGTAGATAAGCCCGGATCAACAATGGAAGAAATCGGATCATCATTAAAACCAATTATAGCCAGGTCTTCCGGTACCCGAACTCCTATTTTTTTAGCCGTCATAATAGCAGCTACAGCGGCCGTGTCGTTCGCTGAAAATATTCCATCGGGCGGATTACTCATATTAAATAATTCTTTAGTGGCTTTTTCCCCTTCTTCAAAACTCAAGGTTTCAAAATTGATTATTAAATTTTTATCAACGGGAATTTTGTTATCCTTCAAGGCGTCTAAATATCCTTTTTTCCTTTCATGATATACATTAACGTGTTGAGCACCTGCAAAATGAGCAATCCTTTTACAACCTTGTTCTATAAGATGTTGAGTTGCTTTATAGGCTGCAGAGTAATTATCAATAAGAACTTTATAGGTATCGAGCCCCTTAGGTACGCGGTCAACAAAAACGATGGGAATTCCCAGGTCTATAAATTGCTGAAAATGGTTTAATTTTTTGGTCTCCATTGAAAGTGATACTACCAGGCCACTTATTCTACTGTCATATAAGGCTTTTGCGTTTTGTATTTCGTTTTTATATAAATCATTTGATTGGCTGATAATAACATTATACCCTGATTTCCGGGCACTTTCTTCTATTCCACTAATCAATGAGGATATGAAAGGCCTGCTTATCCTCGATATCATGATTCCAATTGTTTTGCTTTTGTTATTTCTTAAACTGGCAGCTAGCGAATTAGGCCTGTAGCCCATTTGTGCAGCAACTTCTTTAACTCTGATTATAGTTTTTTGGCTAATGCTCTTGTGATCTTTTAAAGCACGTGAAATTGTAGACGGTGCATAATTTAACTGTTTTGCAAGATCATAAATGGTAACATCTTTTTTAGTTTTCATTAAATAATAGGTTGCCTTGTAAAATGAAATATTTTCCTTTTAAATATATTAACAATTAGGGTGGCTACTAAAATATAAGTTTTATTATTTAAATACTAGTAATAAAGTTAAATTAAAATGCAAAATATGTGTAATTTGTGAAAAAATTTAAAAATTTGTACTACTTCTATTATATATTAAAAATAGGGGTGTTTTATCCAAATAAATAATTTATTTTTATCGGCGAAAACGATTTCGGTAATTTAAAGAGCAATTATATATATATGTATTTTATAGGATATGATATAGGCAGTTCATCAATAAAGGCCTCTATTATAGAAGAAAAAAATGGAAAAGTAGCAGGAGTTACGCAGTATCCCGAAACCGAAATGCAGATACTTTCTGAAAAAGTTGGTTGGGCTGAACAGAACCCTGATACTTGGTGGAAAAATGTATGTGAGGTAACAAAAAAACTACTATCACAAACTGGAGTTGACCCAATAAAAATTGAAGGTATCGGTATTTCTTATCAAATGCATGGTTTAGTCCTGGTTGATAAAAATTATAAACCATTAAGAGATTCAATTATCTGGTGTGATAGCCGGGCGATAGATGAAGGTAACAAACTCTTTGAGGCTGATAAAATAAAATGTACCGCTAACCTCTTAAATTCACCGGGCAACTTTACTTTGTCTAAATTAAAATGGGTGAAAGAAAATGAACCGGAGATATTTAAAAAGATATATAAATTTATGCTTCCGGGGGATTATGTTGCACTAAAATTAACCGGTAAGTGTGTCACTACACCTTCAGGATTATCTGAAGGTATTATGTGGGACTTTAAGGAAGACAAACCTGCAGAATGGTTGTTTAAAAATGCCGGAATTAGCACAGATCTTATCCCGGAAATCCTGCCAACTTTTTCAGAGCAGGGAGGTTTAACCAAGGAAGCTGCTAATGAATTAGGAGGGCTAAAAGAAGGGGTGAAAGTTCTATACAGAGCAGGGGACCAGCCCAACAATGCGTTATCACTTAATGTTTTTGAGCCGGGGGATATCGCCGCCACCGGAGGTACATCAGGGGTAGTTTACGCCGTTTCAAGCAGCACATCTTCTAAAGAAAGTACCCGTATTAATAACTTTGTACATGTAAATCATAAAAATGATAAGCCGCGTATCGGAAAATTGCTCTGCATTAATGGTACAGGTATTCTTTATAGTTGGATGAAAGGGCAGGTTGCTAATGATATCAGTTATAATGAAATGAATAACTTAGCCTCTGAAGTGCCTATTGGCGCAGACGGATTAAAGATATATCCATATGGTAACGGGGCCGAAAGAATGCTTAATAATACTAATAATGGAGCCACTATACGGAATCTGAGTTTTAATGTACACAAACAATCCCACATGTTAAGAGCAGCTTTAGAAGGCATTGCTTTTTCTTTTGTATATGGTATGGAAATTATGCAAGGGGATGGAGTTGTCTTAAACACGATCAAAGCTGGAGGTGATAATCTTTTCAGGGCAGCTATTTTCTCTGAAACAATTTCTACTTTATTAGGGAAGGAAATTCAGATTATTGATACCACCGGAGCAACAGGTGCAGCAAGGGCAGCAGGTTTTAGTAATGGAACTTTTAAAAACTTCAGCGATTCTATTTATAAGGATGAACTTATTAAAATATATAAGCCACTTCAGAATAAAGACGAATATTTAAAAGCATATAATAACTGGAAACAAGAATTAAATACATTATATTAATTAATTAAAAAAGAAGAAAAATGTCAACTATTGGTGAAAAGGAATACTTTAAGGGTATAGATAAGATAAAATATGAAGGAAGATCTTCAAATAACCCATTAGCATTTAAATTTTACGACGAAAATAAAGTAGTAGCCGGAAAAACAATGAAAGAGCATTTTAAATTTGCTATTTCATACTGGCATACTTTTACAGGTACAGGTGGAGATCCATTTGGAGCTCCTACGCAAAACTTCCCGTGGTTAGTAAGTAATGATCCTATACAACAGGCTAAAGACAAAATGGATGCCGCTTTTGAATTTATAACCAAAATAGGTGCTCCTTACTATTGTTTTCATGACTTTGACCTTATAGCTGAAGGAGCTTCTTTAGAGGAATCTAAAAAGCACCTGGATATAATAACCGATTATGCACTGGAAAAGCAAAAAGAATCCGGTGTAAAACTACTTTGGGGAACTGCTAATTGTTTTAGTAATCCAAGGTATATGAATGGTGCTTCAACCAATCCTGATTTTAATGTGTTGGCTTATGCAGGTGCACAGGTAAAAAATGCACTCGATGCTACCATAAAATTAGGAGGTGAAAACTATGTTTTCTGGGGAGGTAGAGAAGGTTATATGTCTCTTCTTAATACTGATATGAAGCGTGAACAGGAACATATGGCCCGCTTTTTACATGCAGCAAAAGATTATGCAAGAAAACAAGGGTTTAAAGGGACTTTCTTTATTGAGCCTAAACCGGCAGAACCATCTAAACATCAATATGATTTTGATTCTGCTACTGTACTGGGCTTCTTAACGAAGTATGATTTAATGGATGATTTTAAATTGAATATTGAAGTGAACCATGCTACCCTGGCACAGCATACTTTTGAACATGAATTACAAGTGGCTGCAGATAATGGTTTACTGGGGAGTATTGATGCTAACAGGGGAGATTATCAAAACGGCTGGGATACCGACCAGTTCCCTGTTGATGTTTATGAATTAACTCAAGCTATGTTGGTTATTTTACAGGCAGGAGGCTTACAAGGAGGTGGAGTGAATTTTGATGCTAAGATCAGGAGAAATTCTACAGATTTAGCCGATATTTTTCATGCACATGTTGGTGGTATGGATGTTTTTGCAAGAGCACTACTGGTTGCCGCAGATGTATTGGAGAAATCCCCTTATAAAAAAATGCGTGCAGAACGTTATGCTTCATTTGATTCAGGGGCTGGAAAAGCATTTGAAGATGGAAAATCCTCTTTGGAAGACTTGTATGCTCATGCTACATCCAATCAGAACCTTAAAACAATAAGTGGCAAACAAGAATTGTTTGAAAATATAATTAATCAATATATTTAACAACTAACTAACTAAATATTAATTTATGGAATCAGTTTTACAGACTGCCGACTGGTGGGTGCTTGGCATTTATTTGTTAGCCTTAATTGGGGTAGCAGCATGGGTAGTTCTTCTAAAAAACAAAAACACAGAAGATTATTTCCTGGCTGGACGTAATATGGGCTGGTTTGTAATCGGTGCATCAATTTTTGCATCCAACATTGGGTCTGAACACGTTGTTGGACTGGCGGGTACCGGTTTTGAATCAGGAACGCCAATGGCACATTACGAACTTCACGCCTGGATAGTTCTTCTTTTGGGATGGTTATTTTTACCTTTTTACATCCGTAGTGGGGCATTTACAATGCCTGAGTTTCTGGAAAAAAGGTTTGACAGCCGGTCACGTTGGTTTTTGTCTTTATTCTCGTTGGTAGGATATGTAATTACTAAAGTATCGGTTACTATTTATGCAGGTGGAATTGTAGTGTCTGAGTTATTGGGAATCCCATTTTGGTATGGAGCCATCGGGATCGTACTTTTTACAGGTGCATATACCGTTGTAGGTGGTATGAAAGCCGTAATATATACAGAAACATTACAAGCGGTTATCCTGATTTTAGGTTCGGTAATTATAACCTATCTTGGTCTCGTGGAAGTAGGAGGATGGGAGCAACTTACTGAAACAGTAAGAGAAGTAAGCCCGGACCATTTTAATATGTGGAGGCCTATGAGTGATCCTGATTTTCCATGGACAGGACTTCTTTTTGGTGGTACAATTGTGGGTATCTGGTATTGGTGTACAGACCAATATATAGTACAACGAACACTTGCTGCGAATAACATTAAAATCGGACGAAGAGGGGCTATTTTTGGTGCATATTTAAAATTATTGCCCATTTTTATCTTCTTAATACCCGGTATTATTGCTTTTGCATTGAGTATTCAAAATCCAGAGGTTTTTGCATTAGACAAAGCAGACAGGGCATTCCCAATGCTTGTAAAAACCTTGCTGCCTGTAGGTTTAAAAGGGTTAGTTGCCGGAGGTTTAATGGCAGCTTTAATGAGTTCACTGGCATCCGTATTTAATTCATGTTCTACCATCTTTACTATTGATATCTATAAAAAGTTAAAACCTCATAAAAGTGAGACTGAACTTTTAAAAATTGGTAAAATTGCGACTGGTATCATTGTATTGCTGGGGATTTTATGGATTCCTATTATGGAAAAAATTGGCGGTGGTGTTATGTACCAGTACTTGCAGAACGTACAGTCATATATTGCTCCCCCGGTAACCGCAGTATTTATTTTGGGTATTATATGGAAACGTGTAAACTCTCAGGCAGCAATTACAACCTTACTCACAGGTTTGTTATTATTAGTGCTCCGACTATCCTCTGAAATTTATTACCAACCTGAAATAGTTCATTTTAAAGAAACAGGAGAATTGATCGGTTCTGGTATTGCCTATGGGTTTGCTACCATTAACTTTGCCCATATGGCCATATTTATGTTTATTTTCTCTGTAGCATTATGTATTGGGGTGAGTTTGGCAACCAACCCGCCTAATTACGAACTTATTAAAGGTTTGTCATTTGGTACGCTTACTGCTGAAGATAAAGCTGCAACGAAAGGCAGTTACACTACCATGGATGTGATTCTCTCACTACTCTTAATAGTAATAGTTATTATAATTTTAGCATCTTTTACCGGATAATGAAATTTTAACATATATAATTTAAAGCCGTTCCGTTCAAATCGGGACGGCTTTTTTGCTTTTAAAAGTTGTATAAACTAAAAAGTTGTATATTTGTAGTGTTGTGTTGTGCCATACTTTGGTATGGCGGTTTAGTAGTTAAACCAATGAAAGGCTTTCCTTCCGATAATTCGGAAAATGGGAGGCTTTTTTAGTTAGTGAAACTCCTGTTCAATTTCTAAAGGAATTGAATTCTTATAAAGCGATGCTCATAATCTTTAATGTTTAAAGGACTAGCTAAAAGTTTCATGGACAGTAACAGTATGTTCTGAGTAAGAATTAAAAATATGAACCTAAGGAAAAAGAAAATATTGGGAATTTCAGGAAGTACTAAATCAAATTCTACGAATTTCATCATATTAAAACAGTTAGCAGAGTTGTTTCAAGATAGACTGGAGCTATATATTTTTAAAGGAATAGACAAACTCCCACATTTCAACCCTGATCTGGATCAAGATAATTTGCCGGTTGCGGTAAAAGAGTTTAGGCAACTAATAGAAAAATCAGATGGAGTTTTGTTTTGTACTCCCGAATATGTTTTTAGTTTACCAGGAAGTTTAAAAAATGCCATAGAATGGAACGTTTCAACAACTGTTTTTTCAAATAAACCTGTTGCGATGATAGTTGCGGCAGCATCAGGCGAAAAAGCGTATGAATCGTTAGGTTTAATATTGACAACCTTAGAAGCGGTTTTGCCCGAGGAATCAAAATTATTAATTCAGGGAGCTAAAGGAAAGATTGATAAAGAAGGGATTAAAGATGCTACAGTAAAAAAACAGATGCAAAAAGTTATGAGCTCTTTATTGGAAACAATAAATACTGAAAATAACATACCTACAAAATATATTTAGAGATTAATCTATGCAATAAATTGACTACTTTTTATTTTCCCTAACAGGATGATTATACATTATAATTCCAAATAAAACAGCAAAAACTGAATAAATCGACGCTAAAACCCATAGAGCATACGGTAAACTTGGGTAAGAAGTTATGCCTTTTATTAACGCAAGACCTCCAATAAAAAAATGGGCGAAATTGGATACTGCAATGGGCCTGTTGTAAATACCTCCAATCAAACTTGATTTGGTATTCCAGTTAATCATTCCAAAAGCAAAATATTGGGCACCTAATAATTGACACAGTAATTGCGATGACTTTTCAGCTTCAAGGCTAAAATAAGTCAATACTTCTGTGGGAAGAAATGTCAAAATTATTCCGGCGCTGAATAAGAACACAGCACTTGAAAACATTACAATTTTTGTATTCATAGATTTTATTATCCAATTGAGATATTTCTAACTAAAATCAAAAAGGCCGCTACGATACTCCCATACCTTCCAGATAAAGAGCCCTGCATAAATTACCGATACAAGAAATTTCATAAAAGTACCAGTTATAAAACCGAGGAATGACCCGAAAGCCGCTTTGGTAGCAGTTCTGCTATCTGCTTTATTGATCAATTCACCAACCAATGCCCCTACAAAAGGCCATATAATGATACCAAAAGGCCCTAAAACCGGAAAAAATATGGCTACCAGAAGTCCAACTGTAGTACCTATCATGCCATATTTAGTACCTCCGAATTTTTTTGTGCCTACAACAGGAATAATATAATCCAGTACAAAGATCAACATAGCGATAACAAGTGTTATACTCAGAAAAATCCAATCTTCAGGAAGCGTTGTGGTAAGGTGTAGTAACAATAATCCAACCCAACTTAGTGGGGGCCCGGGCAGGATAGGCAATACACTGCCCAACACCCCTAAAATAATACATAAAAAGCCTAAAACTAATAATACTATGTCCATATTCTGTTAAATTACCTGCACTTTATTAAACAAAAGTATCAGGGTTAATTGCCCTGTTATCACGGGCTTTAATCTATTAGACTAAGTTAGTAAAACTTTGTTACAAATTTTTTTAACTAAAAAATTAGTTTAAACTAAATATTTAGTTATATTTGTTTCTAAGAACTAAAAGATTAGTTAAATATATTATGAAACAACTCACAAAAGCAGAAGAGGAAGTAATGCAAATTTTATGGGAATTGGAAAAGGGCAATGTAGCATCTGTAATAGAACTGTTGCCTGAACCTAAACCTGCTTACAATACTGTGTCTACCATTGTACGTATTTTAGAATCTAAAGGTTTTGTTGGCCATGAAAAAGAAGGAAAGGGATATTTATATTTTCCTTTGGTGAAGAAAACCGAATACAGTAATCAATCTATAAATAAATTGGTTGACAATTATTTTCAGGGTTCTTTTAAAAGCATGGTTTCTTTTTTTGTGAAGAAAAATGATATAAGTTTAACCGAAATGGAAGCTATTTTAAAAGAAGTTAATGATAAAACTAAGGAAAAATGATACATTATATAATTCAAATAATCGCGTTTCAGCTCCTCTTTTTAGTGGTGTATGATCTTTTTTTAAAAAAGGAGACTTTTTTTAATCTCAACCGGGCATATTTACTTATCACACCTGTTCTGTCATTCATACTGCCTTTTATTAAAATTGAAACCTTGAAGGAAACAGTTCCTCGTGACTATTTTTTTTATTTACCGGAAGTTATTGCCGGAAATGAAGTTAGTATAAAAAATCATGGTTGGTTTTCATCAATTACTGCATTGCAATGGATTATTATTACCGGTGTTTTAGTTAGTTTGTTACTCTTCATTTTTAAATTAATAAAAATATATAAGCTTAAAAGACGTGGTGAAATAACCAAGCACGGGCATTTTACTGAAGTAGTTATTAAGAACAGTTCAATTGCATTTTCTTTTTTCAGGAATATATTTTTAGGTGATGAAGTATTAAAAAAAGAGTATAAACATATTATTGACCATGAAGTGGTCCATATAAACCACAAACATTCCTGGGATTTGGTCTTTTTTGAATTGTTAAGGATTATCTTTTGGTTTAATCCACTGGTGTATATATATCAAAGCAGAGTTACTGAATTACATGAATTTATTGCTGATACCCATACTGTAAAAACCAACAAAAAAGAACATTATCAGCATTTATTAGAAGCAGTTTTTAAAACCGAAAATATTTCATTCATCAATCAATTTTTCAATCATTCATTAATCAAAAAACGAATCGTTATGTTACAAAAATCAAAAACAAAAAAGGTATGGCAATTAAAATATTTGTTATTAATACCAGTATTATTGGGGATCTTAGTTTATACATCTTGTGAAAAAGAAGTAGATACAAACGAATTTGCATTAAAAAATGAAAACAAAGGAATACTAAAATTTGAAGTTGAAGACTTTGATAATTTATCTATTCATGACAAACAAGAACGTGATAAAATTATGGAACTATTCTCAAAAGAGAATTATAGCGAACTTCTACTTATTGATAAAAAGGCTACTTTTAGATTGGTTAAAAACCTTAATAACCCAAATGATGATTCATATATTTTACTTCCTAATGGTACAAAAGTCAAAGGAAACGTTTATGACGAGACCAAAAATGGTATAATTTCATTTTCAAAAATTAAAGTAAAACCCAGCTTTAAAGAGCCTTGTGAAGTAGATGGGATGGATCATTCTGAGTGTTTCAAGCAAAAACTTGATCAACATATAAGGGAAACATTCAAATACCCGGTAGAGGCTATTGAGAAGAAAATAGAAGGCAGAGTTTATGTACAATTTAAAATTAATACTGATGGTACTGTAAAAGTAATTAATTCGAGGGCACCACATCCTATATTAGATAAGGAAGGGATACGCCTTATAGAATCTTTGCCTAAGCTTAATCCCGGAACCGATGAGTACGGGAACATAGTGCCCGTAACTTTTGCTTATCCGATAGTGTTTAAATTAAAACCGGAATAAACTACAAACTGGACTAAACATTTTATTTATTTAAAATAAACAATGTTTGGATGTAGAAAAACTCTTACTAAAGAATATGTTTTTTTGAAATTGATCATTGTTGACGGAGAAATTGTAAGCTAGATGCAACTGGAGAGGTTTTTGATTGTTTCTTTGCTTGGAAGAAATAAGAATGAAATCCTCCAGTTACTTACAAAACTCTAGTTGCACTTATTATATCTGCAAAACTAAAGGTGGTCAGGCCTATGTTTATAATTAAAAGCTATAAAAGACTTCTTATACCTATAGAAAATCAAAGGAACAAATAGGGTCATTGTTCACTCAATTCATAGGCATACTAAATTATATACCATAACGTTGGAAAGGAACTTCAGTAATTATGAAAAAAACTAAAATTTTATACCTTCTCGTTATTTTTTGTTTAAGTATTCTAGTTTGTAGCTGTAGCTCAACAAGAAAATTGTCCAAAGAAAATTATTTCATTGATAGAACAGATTTTTATAATGATACCCTAAACCTTACAGGTATATTTCCCGGAGATGTTGACTATTTTGAAAGTGCTGATAAAAAGGCGCTCAAAAAAAGATTAAAACCTCTAAAATATAAGGATTTAATACTTCATGGAAGGGCGTTTTTAGATTATGACTTGTATCTTTCTTATAAGAAAAATAAGAGCGGTGATGTAAAAGAAAGTACTCTTGTATTAAATGATTCAATCAATGGAAAAGTAATTTATTATAAAAAGACCAGGAATGCCATTTTAACCCTCATGTTAAGAACTTTTAATGAAGCACAATCACAGAATACATTAATTATCGACGGAAAAATCATTATAGATAATTTGAAGTATAACGATTCTATAAAGGAGAAACTTAGCTACTTTGATGTTTTAAATAAAAATAAAGATAATCCAAATGTTCTGCACATAATTGATAAAATAGATAATGTTCCGGTAATTAAAAGTAAAATGAATGAATGGGGTAAGTATCAATTGCTAATAACATTACTTTCTCATGACACGAACAATAATAGATATATTGCCTTATTAAATGAATATAAAGCCAGAAAGAGAAAAGAGAATGGAGAAAAAATTGATCGTATACTTAAAACAGCCTCTTTTAGAATTAATGAAAATGCTATAGATAAAATAAGGTCATTGGCAGGTCAAAACAAAGTAGTAATGCTAAATGAATGCCATTGGTGCCCGGGTCATCGTATTATGGCACAAAAACTTTTAAAACCCCTAAAAGAACAGGGTTATAAATATTTGGCTATTGAAGCAGTTGCTGATCATGAAGATAGCCTTATAAACAAAAATTCATACCCTCTAAAGACTTCAGGGTATTATACAAGAGAACCTTATTTTGGGTTATTCATCAGAAAGGCCAAAGAATTAGGGTATACCATTGTGAGCTATGATCATGGTTTTTATTCACATGAAGACAGGGAAGAAATGCAAGCACGAAATATTGCTGAAATTTATAAAAGTGACCCTGACGCAAAAATTTTTGTTTATGCAGGCATTGCACATATTACAGAAGGAGGCACAACTAAAAAATGGATGGCTGAGTATTTCAAGGAAATTACAGGGATTGACCCTCTAACAATAGATCAGGAAGAAATTATAGCTTCTGGTGGAAATGAAGAATTTCTATTAGTTAAGCCTGATAATTTTAATTCTATGGAAGGGATTAAAAAGAATGTTGATTATTTTCTGGTCAATAATATTCAGCCCCAATTAGAAGAGGTGATCAGAACCGAAGAACTTGCCGAAATAACCTTAAATATAGATGTTTTAAAAAATTATATGAATCAGCAACTTATACTACTAATTTATGACCATGATGAATATGATAAACATTGGTTTGATGCAGTTCCTGTTGTATGCAAAATATTTAAAATGAATGAAAATCAAATTAAATTAACAGTACCAAATAAGGAGAAATTAAAAGTAAAGATTTTTGATAAAGACAATAATATCGTTCTTACACAAACAGTTTATCCTAAATAATAGAATTATCTGGTCCTAAATTATCTGATAAAGTCCCTGTGTTTAAATTGAATTAGCTGTGATTCCCGCGAAAGCGGGAATCTTTTTTTCTTTGTATTGCAAGGTTCAATCAAAAAATCGTAATTTTCAGTACCAATAATCAATGCATGCGAAATTTCGGTTTTTTTCTTTTCTGTACACTTTTTATTTCCTGCGAATATTTTGGTTTTAAGGAATCAAACAAAGAAGATATTGTTGAAAGGGAGATGAAAAGCATCAACTGGAATGATGTAGACAAATACCCGCTTTTTGATAATTGCGATGAAACAGCTTCAAAAACGGTTCAAAAAGAGTGTTTTCAAATAACACTCACAAAATATGTTCTAAATTCATTATCTCAAAATTCTATAGAAGTCCGCGAAAATATGAACGACACTGTGTATGTTCATTTACTAATATCAAACGAAGGTTTGGTCTCTATCTTAAAAATTGAAAAAAGCGATAAAGTAACTGAACAAATCCCCCAGTTAAACAGGTATATTGCCACCAGTATTCAAAGTTTGCCAACTATACATCCTGCTTTAAAAAGAAACATTCCTGTTTCTACAAAATTTAAGATTCCTATTGTTCTTAAAGTGAATTAAAGCATATATGAATTCTTCATCCTGTTAGAGCATCTCCGCAAATTGTGTAGCTTTGTACTTATACATTTACAGTATTGAAAACTGAAAAAATTATATTAGGTATTGATCCGGGAACAACCATTATGGGTTTTGGCCTTATCAAAGTGATTGACAAAAAGATGGAATTTTTGCAGCTTAACGAACTTCAGCTTAAGAAATATACCGACCATTATGTAAAATTGAGAGTTATTTTTGAACGCACTTTAGAACTTATTGAAACCTACCATCCTGATGAAATAGCCATAGAAGCCCCTTTTTTTGGAAAGAATGTACAATCCATGTTAAAATTAGGAAGGGCACAGGGAGTAGCTATGGCAGCCGGATTGTCGAGGCAGATTCCAATTGTAGAATATTCACCTAAAAAAATAAAAATGGCTATAACCGGCAACGGTAATGCCAGCAAAGAACAGGTGGCTAAAATGCTTCAATCTTTACTGCAATTAAAAGAATTGCCTGTAAACCTCGACTCAACAGACGGCCTTGCAGCAGCCGTATGCCACTTTTTTAATGCGGGAAAACAAGAAACCGGTAAAAATTATACTGGTTGGGCTGCCTTTGTAAAGCAGAATGAAAACCGAATAAAAAAGTAATCAGTATTCAGTTACAGTATGCAGTTCGGATTAATTTGATAATATAAGATGAAATTCCAAGAATTATTTGCATACGAGAAAACATTTGCATTAGCAATGAAAATATTTGAAATTACGAAATCCTTTCCTAAAGAGGAAAAGTATTCATTAACAGATCAAATAAGAAGATCTTCAAGAAGTGTATCTGCTAATATAGCTGAGGCTTACAGGAAAAGGGTTTATCCAAAACATTTTATAAGTAAGTTAACTGATAGTGATGCTGAAAATTCGGAAACACAAGTTTGGTTAGAATTTGCTTTGAAGTGTAATTATATAACTAGTGAAAGTTTTAACGAATTAATTGTCGAAAGTGAAGAAATAGGTAAACTGATAAATTTTATGATTAACAATCCTGATAAATTTGGATCAAAATAATACATTACTGAACACTGAACACTGAACACTGAACACTGAACACTAAAATGGCCGGTATCTACATCCACATACCTTTTTGTAAACAAGCCTGTCACTATTGTGATTTTCATTTTTCTACTTCATTAAAGAAAAAGGACGAAATGCTCAATGCTTTAAAACAGGAACTTCAAATAAGAAAAAATGAGTTTAAAGATGAGGTCATTGAAACCATTTATTTTGGAGGAGGTACACCAAGTGTATTAACAACTAAGGAGTTAGAATTGCTTATTGGAGAAGTAAATAGAAATTACAGTGTGTCAGAGCACCCAGAGATCACTTTAGAAGCAAACCCGGATGATTTATCTTCTCAAAAAATAAAAGAGCTTAGAGCCTCTCCAATTAACAGGTTGAGCATTGGGATTCAATCTTTTTTTGAAGACGACCTGAAATTGATGAACAGGGCACACAATGCAGATGAAGCAAAGAATTGCCTTAATGAGGCTACAAGACATTTTGATAACATTTCCATTGATCTTATTTATGGCATACCGGGAATGAGTAATGAAAAATGGAAACAAAATATAAAAACAGCATTGAGTTTCGGAGTTTCTCATATATCCAGCTATGCATTAACAGTGGAACCCAGAACAGCTTTAGAGAAATTCATAAAAAAAGGAATTATTGCCAATGTAGACGATGAGATTTCAGAACAACATTTTCTTATTTTAGTCAAATTACTGAAAGTGAATGATTTTATACATTATGAACTTTCAAATTTTGGAAAAGAGGGGTACTTTTCTAAAAATAACACAGCTTACTGGCTTGGTAAAAGATATATGGGTGTGGGGCCTTCTGCACATAGTTATGATGGTATAAGACGAAGCTGGAATGTTTCCAATAATATCAAATACATTCAATCTATCACTGAAAATATATTGCCTTCTGAAAGTGAAATTTTAAAAAATACCGATAAGTATAATGAATATATTATGACGGGATTACGTACTATATGGGGGGTTTCTTTGAATAAAGTTGAGTTAGAATTTGGTAAAAATTTTAAAGAGTATCTTGTACAACAAGCAGAGAAATATATTCAGGATAACCTCTTGTATTATGATGATGGGATCCTGAAAACGACAGGCAAAGGAAAGTTTTTAACGGATGGAATTTCCAGTGACCTTTTTATCCTGAACTAGTTTCCGGTTTTTTGATTTTGATACTATGCACAAAAAAAATATTTTAAATTTAATAATCCAATTTATTCAGGTATCATTAGCCTGATGAGGAAGTTGTTTTTAATATGAAAACGATCATAAAGCGAAAAAATAAAGTGTACACAATAGATTTATCCAAACCTCATGATATTTCAATACCGGTACGTGGGTCTGTTGAAAATGTGAATGCATGGTATGTACCCCCTCCTGAAATTAAACCGGTGGTAGATGGAGCTTACACAGGAAGTGTAACTAAAGGTGCATCTACAAATTTCAATAATATACTTTTTAATCCGCATGCACATGGCACACACACCGAATGTGTAGGGCATATTACCAAAGAGTTTTATTCGGTGAATGAATGTTTAAACAACTTTTTCTTTATGGCTAAGGTTATTACAATAGCCCCAGGCAAAGTAAATGATGATTTTGTTATATCAAAAAAACAGATCCGGAATGAGTTAAGTAAACCGGTTCCTGAAGCCTTAATTATAAGGACAATCCCAAATACTAGCAGTAAATGTACCAATCAGTATTCTAACACCAATCCCCCGTATTTATTAGAGGAAACAGCAATTTTTTTACGTGATTCAGGTGTAAAGCATTTACTTATTGACTTGCCATCTGTTGATAAGGAAAAAGATGATGGCGCATTACTGGCACATAAAGCTTTCTGGAATTTTTCCGGTGAATTACGAATGGATGCGACTATTACTGAACTTGTATTTGTACCCAACCAAATTGAAGATGGATATTATTTTTTAAATCTGCAGGTAGCACCATTTGAAAATGATGCGTCACCCAGCAGGCCGGTTTTATATAAAATATTAAAATATGAAAGTTAGTTTAAAATCAGAAGAATTATTTATGTTCCTGTTGGGAATTTTTCTTTTTAATCAATTGGATTTCTCCTGGTGGTGGTTTTTAGCATTACTTTTAGCCCCGGATATAGGTATGCTCGGATATATAATCAATTCTAAAATTGGGGCTATAACATACAATATATTCCATCATAAAGGGATTGCGATCATTTTATATTTTTTAGGTATTTTTATTGATAAAGATGGGATTGTCTTAGCCGGGATTATTATATTTTCTCATGCTGCTTTAGACAGGTTTTTAGGATATGGGCTTAAATACCCCGATTCATTCCACAACACCCATCTGGGAATAATAGGGAACAAAAAATAAATATCACATTTTCATGAATCCCAGGATATCTAACAATAAAAATGAACTGGATGTAGCGCTTATACATGAATTTTTAGCAAACTCATATTGGGCCAAAGGACGTACGATTTCAGAGGTGAAGAAAACAATCAAAAATTCATTGTGTTTTGGTGTGTATTTAGGTAAGAGCCAAATTGGATTTGCCAGGGTGGTTACTGATTATGTGATTTTTGCATATTTAATGGATGTTTTTATTATTGAAGGATACAGGGGGAAGGGGTATGGTACTTTACTTTTGGATCATATAACAAAAGAACATCGTTTAAAGGAAATAAAAAGATGGGGGCTCATAACACTGGATGCTCATTTTTTGTATAAAAAGTTTGGATTTGAAATGCACAATCCTCCTGAGAATGTAATGTTTAAAGTTAAAAAAGATAACTAGCTGCTATTATGAACATTGAAGAATTCCGAAATTATTGTATTACAAAAAAAGGAGTTACCGAAGAACTTCCGTTTGATAATAATACCCTTGTGTTTAAAGTTATGGGAAAAATGTTTGCACTCAGTTCTTTAAAAGGTTGGGAGGAAGGAACCGAATCTGTAAACCTAAAATGCGATCCTGACCGCGCTCTGGAGCTTCGAGCGGAATTCCAAAGCATAAATCCGGGTTATCACATGAATAAAAAACACTGGAATACCGTTCAGTTGCATAATGGAGAGTTATCTGATGCGTTTACAAAAGAGTTAATAGACCATTCTTACGAATCAGTGATAAGCGCTCTCACTAAAAAGTTAAAAGATGAATTAAATACTATTTAAAAAAATCGTAAGCAGGTACAGTCTTTGTAAAATCTCTTAAACAGCTCTACCCTGAAAACAACTTCAAATGAACCGTCATTAAAGGTGGTATTCCCCAGATCGGTAACTTCCCTGTCATACGCTAACCCTACCAGGATAGATTCATTTATATTAAAACCTGTCATAAAGCTTAATGCTGCATCCCATCTGTATGCAGCACCTAAAATTAATTTCTTTTTATACCAGAAGTTTGCTGACAAATCTAATTGTAATGGTGCTCCAAATACTATTTTAGTTAAAAAAGCAGGTTTAAACTCCCAGTTTTCGTCCAAATCAAAAATATTTCCGGCAATAAAATAAAAATTCATTTGCTCTTTAGCCAGAAAAGTAGCAGCATTACTGGAACTTGTAGAGGTATCAAAATGATTTGTTTCAAGCAAATTAGGGACAGATAATCCCGCATAAAACTTTTTTGTATAATAATAAAATCCTGCTCCTATTCTTGGGGATAGTTTATTGTCAATATTATTTTCACTGCTAAATTCAATGTCATATTGTGAGAGCCTGGTAAAATCTATATTCAATAAATGCACCCCTGCATTTATACCAAAGGAGAGCTTACTTTTGTCAGATGTTTTAAGTACATAGGAAATAATAGCATCAAAATTAGTTTCCTGGCTTACGCCTTCACCAATTTTATCATTTATTACAGATAATCCAACCCCTAATTTTTTGGCTTCATCAACCGGGGCATGAAAACTAAAAGTCTGGGTTTGCGGGGCACCTTCCAGGCCTATCCATTGTGAGCGGTGAAGTCCTGTTACGCTTAAAGCATCTCTGGATCCTGCATAAGCAGGGTTAACACTTACCGTGTTATACATATATTGGGTGTACTGTGCATCCTGTTGAGAAAGAATGGTATTAGAATACATAATACACAGCAAAAAGAAGAATAATTTCTTCATATTGTAGCATAGGTTTAGTTCAAGTTCCTTGGAATTGGGGATTCCAAAGTACGAATGTAGTGAATGTTATCAGGTTTTGAAAATGAAACTGTGTTATTTTTCAGACAAATATTAATTAATAAGGGAAACAGGTTTTATATATGAGATTGATAATAAAAAATATTATGATATCATTTATAATTATTAGATTTACTTTTTAAGAATTTGATTATTATGGCTTTACCTACAGAGTTTTATTATGAACAAATAAAGAAACACAAAAAAAGATTAAGAAAGAAGTCCCGGTTTCTTAACCTTTTGAGTTTATTAAGGGTTCTTGTTTTTTTTGGCACTGTTTATTTGACTTACTATTATTTTTTTGACTACCGGATTTCCTTATCAATTGCAATTTCCGGAATAATCGCTTTTATTGTCCTGGTTTCCATATATTCAAATATAAAATATCAGGAGAGTAAGTTAGCAGCATTGATTGAAATCAACGAAAATGAACTTAAAACACTTAATAGAAATTTTGAATTTAGGGACACTGGAAGTGAATTTGCAGACAACAATCATGACTTTAGTAGTGATATAGATTTATTTGGTAAAGGATCCTTTTTCCAGTATTTAAACAGAACAAATACGAATGCCGGAAAAGAATTGCTGGCCTCTATGTTATTATCTAATAATATAGATAGGATTACTGATAAACAGGAAGCTGTAAAGGAATTATGCGACAAACCAGAATGGAGACAAGATTTTTCAGCTACAGCATCTTTGATAAAGCCAGAAACGCCAACAAACACTATTTTAAACTGGCTCTTAAACTATGAACCATACTTAACACAAAGAATGGCCTTTTTACCTTTAATTTTTTCTTTTTTATCTCTCCTGATTATCTTTTTTACCATTCTTGGATACCTGAGCCCATTAATATTGGGGTTTTGGTTTATCCTTGGATTAGGTATTACTGGATACTATGTAAAAAAAACCAATAGTCTTTCTTTTTTTACTTCAAAAATGCAGAGCACCTTTGAGCAGTACTATAAACTAATTAAGTATATAGAGGGTGAAAGTTTTTTATCTAAACCGTTAAAAGAGGGTAGGGCAAATGTGTTTGTAGGTAACAATAAAGCATCAAGAAATATAAAAAGTTTTTCCAGGGCCATTGATGCGCTGGACCAACGAAACAATATTTTTATCGCCTTTTTTGGAAACGCCTTTTTTTTATGGGATCTGATACAGGGTTACAGGATTGAAAAATGGATTAAAGCCCATCAAAAAGAGGTAAAGCATTGGTTTGATGCCATTGCTTATTTTGATGCCTATAATTCCCTTGGAAATTTTGGCTTTAATCATCCCGAATATGTTTATCCGGAAATTGTGGATAGTAATTTTATAATGAAAGTTGAAAATTTAGGACATCCACTTATAAAGAAGGAAAGCTTAGTGCGTAATGATATACAAATTGAAAAAGAAAAATTCTTTATCATAACCGGGGCCAATATGGCTGGGAAAAGTACTTTTTTAAGAACGGTTTCATTGCATTTACTAATGGCTAATACCGGAATACCAGTATGTGCCTCTAAAAGTGTATATTGTCCCATTAAACTTATTACGAGCATGAGAACTTCAGACTCGCTTACTAATGAAGAATCTTACTTCTTTTCTGAGTTAAAACGACTAAAATATATTGTCGAAAACATGGAAAATAGTAATTATTTTGTTATTTTAGATGAAATACTTAAAGGGACTAACAGTAAGGACAAAGCAGAAGGCTCAAAAAAATTTATTGAAAAGCTTTCAGCCTTAACCTCTTCAGGTATAGTGGCCACTCACGATCTTTCTCTTTGCGAAATAGGAAAGGAAAACCAGAAAGTAGAGAATTATCGTTTTGATGCTTATATAAAAAATGATGAACTTTCTTTTGATTACAAACTAAAGAAAGGAATTTGTAAAAATATGAATGCATCTTTTTTAATGAAGAAAATGGGGATCATTAATTAATAAGAAAAACCTCTCATCGATGCTTTTCCACCATTCATCTATAGATGAAAGATAGTTGGTCTAATAAAACGTTCTTTAGTTCATTTATTGAAGAATTTTGTTAATTATTATGAGAACAAATACAATACAAGAAGACATGGGAAATGTGTTAAGGGTATTATTAATAGAGGATGACAAAATAGAAGTAATGAAATTTAACAGAACGATTTCAAAATTACAACTAAACCATCAGATTATAGAGGCTAACAATGGGGAAGAAGCACTCGATATTTTAACTAAGAGGGATAGATTGCCCGATATTATTTTATTGGATTTAAATATGCCGAAAGTGAACGGAATTGAATTTCTTAGCATTTTAAAGAAAAATGACTACTTAAAATATATTCCCACTATAGTCTTAACTACTTCCAGCAATCATAAAGATATGCTCGAATGTTATAAAATTGGTATTGCAGGGTATGTAATTAAACCATTAAAATACGAAGACTATATGAAAAAAATAAATAAAGTATTATCTTACTGGTCAAATAATGAATTGATTACAGTATAGATAACTCAATGAAAGGTGTAGTTTTTACAGAATTTTTAGAAATGGTTGAAGGGTCTTATGGGCTTGGAACGGTAGATTATATTCTACAAAACTCAGACCTTGATTCTAATGGAATTTATACCTCGGTTGGCACTTATGACTACAAAGAATTAATCACTTTATTTTCTGTATTAAGTGAAAAAGTCAAGATTAAGGTTGATGATATCAGTTACAATTTCGGAAAATATTTTTTTACTTCCCTTAAAAATACACGACCACAGATATTTGAGGAACATGATTCCCCTGAGGAATTTTTGATTTCGATTGAAGACCACGTATATAAACAGGTAAAAGAAGGCCATCCTCCGGTAAAACCCCAAACTTTTACTATAGAGAAGAATGATCAGGATCAAATGATATTTGTATATAAATCTACAACAGGTTTATACATGTTTGCGCTTGGTTTTGTAGAAAAAACTTTTGAGCATTACAACCCTTCCTTTAAGGTTACTTACAAGACGTTAAGTGATAAAGGTACTCAGGTAAGATTTACAGTTATAAAAAAATGAAAAAAGAATCTATAGAAATACTCATAAGGGCTATAGAAAGGGAACGTGCCGCACGTAAAGCAGCAGAGAATATTCTAGAAGAAAAATCTGCCGAATTATTTGAAACTATCTACCAGCTTGAGGCGGTCAATGAGGATTTAAATGAAAGGTTAGATCAGAAACAAGCCGAATTAAAAGGGGTTTTTGATAACATTTTTGATGCGTTTGTTGTTCTCGATCTCAGGGGAAATGTTTTAAGAATGAATACAGCAGCTGAGAATGTTTTTGGCTACAAAAAAGGAACGCTCATCAACATTTTAAACCTACTCCATGAAGATGACCATGAGTATAGTTTAGAGGTTTTTAAAAAATTATTAAAACAAGGAATTTATACAAAATACAGGGTCAGGATAACTACTGGCTATAAAACCGAGAAGATGCTTGAAATTAATACCAGTCTTATTTATGATAATTTCAGGAACCCAATTGCTCTTCAAAGTATTGCCAGAGATGTGACAGAGGAAGTAAAAAATATTAAACTTATTAAGGAACAGCAAGAACAATTGTCATTTACAGTCGATAATTCACCTTTAGGGATTGTTTTAACTGCCCGGGGAATATTAATAAAATTTAATAAAGCTTTTAGTAATTTCTTAGGCTATTCAGAAGAAGAGCTTTTAAACACCTTTATTCAAAATGAGATTACCCACCCGGATGACCTTGAAGAATCCAGCACAAATTTTAAGAAAATGCAAGAAGGAAAGCTGGATACATATAATGTAAAAAAAAGATATATAAAAAAGAATGGAGAAATAGTTTGGGCTAAGTTGTATGTAAGCGCAGTTAGAAATGAAGACAAAACGATTAAATATGAGATCGGACTGGTTGAAGACATCTCCGAACAGGTGAAAATTGAATCATATAACAAAAGATTGCTTAAGAGCCTGGAACTCAGGAATAATGAACTCCAGGAATATGCACATGTTGTTTCGCATGATTTAAAATCTCCGTTAAGAAGTATTTCAGCACTTACCAACTGGTTAAAAGAAGATTATGCCGAGGTTCTGGATGAAGAAGGCATCAATAATATAAACATGATTGAATCTACTGTAGAAAAGATGGACCGCCTTATAGCAGACATACTAAACTATTCAAATGTTAGCAGTCACCAGACTGTAGTTGAAGAAGTTAATGTATATGACGTTCTTAACCATGTAAAAAGTCTCATTTTTATACCTAAGCATGTAGAAGTGAAAGTAAACAAAAATTTACCAATACTTAAATCAGATAAAACCCGGGTACAGCAACTTTTTCAAAATTTAATGAGTAATGCTGTGAATTATATTGACAAAGAAAAAGGAGAAGTAATTATAGACCATGTAGAAGAAGACGGACATTATATATTCAGGGTTAAAGATAATGGTATGGGAATTCCTGCAGAATACCATAAGAAAATTTTTGATATTTTTCAGTCGTTGGGCAACCATAAAGATTCTTCGGGTATAGGGCTTTCTATAGTAAAAAAGATTGTAGATATGTATGATGGAAGTATTTGGTTGGAAAGCAAGGAAGGAGTGGGGACTACATTTTATATAAAATTTAAAAAATGAAAATAGTACAGGGTAGAAGGGTTAAAGAAGACGATTGGATATTTACCAATGATCATGTACTTTCTAATCCGCTTGTACTGGTTTTCGGAAGCAGGTTTCTCCTTGAAAAAGAAGATATCTACGCTGAAATAAGAAGTTTTTTCCCCAATGGGCATTTGGTTTTTGGCACTACTTCCGGCGAGATATTCTTAAACCGGGTATTTGACGACTCTGTAACATTCACAGCTATTGAGTTTGAAAAGGGTAATTTTATTGTTCATACCGAAAATATACTGTCTCATAAAAAAAATGCAGTTAAAGCTGGAAAAGCTTTAGGTAAAAAATTTCCGGAGGATAATTTAAAACATTTATTTGTTATCTCTGAGGGAAGTTTTGTAAACGGGAGTGATTTAATAACAGGATTGGAGTCACAAACTTTAAACAAAATCCCTATAACCGGGGGATTGTGCGGTGATGGGTCCAGGTTTGAAAAAACGCTTGCTTCATACAATGAGAAACCAAAAGAAGGAGAAATCGTTGTTGTTGGATTTTACGGAGACACACTGGAAATAACTTTTGCCTATGGTGATGGATGGATCCCTTTTGGCCCCGAACGAACTATTACCAAATCAAGTGGAAATATATTGTGGGAAATAGACAACATACCTGCTCTGAATATTTATAAAAACTTTTTAGGGGAAAAAGCATCTGAGTTACCTGAAGCAGCATTGTTCTACCCTTTAAGCGTGAAAACTCCCGGAAGTGATTATACAATCGGGAGAACTATTCTCAATATAGATGAAAAGAATAACACTATGATAATGGCAGGTGATGTTCCCGAAGGCTCTCTGGTGCAATTAACCATGGCACATGTAGATAACATGTCCGATGCAGTCATAAAAGCTTCAGAAATTGCAATGAAGGGAAGAAAAAAGGACCCGGAAATAGGATTGCTTACAAGTTGCTTTAGCAGAAAGTTGGTGATGGACCAACGTGTTGAAGAAGAAGTAGAAGAGGTGCAATATGGTATTGGAGCCGATGTGGCTATCAGTGGTTTTTATTCTTATGGCGAAATTGTATCTATTCAGGGCAAAAGCATATTGCTTAATCAAACACTTACACTTACTTTAATTAGTGAATAATGAGATCTTTATTGGAAAGACAAATAAGAAAGCATTTAACAGACCAAAATAAAGATATTGATGGGCTGACAGATTTTTTGAATGCAATTCAAAATTCATATACTAATTATGAAGATCAGTTAAAAATGGTCAGGAGAGCAATGGCCATTAGTTCCGATGAATTATTTGAGGCAAATAAAAAATTAACAGCGCAGGCTAAAAGGCAAAACAACCTTATTCATAAATTAAAAGAAGTAATTAATACCTTAAGCCTTTACCAGCTTCCCAAAAATAAGAAAATTGAAGATGTTGAACTCGATGGTGAAAAGCTGGCAAAATTTATTGATGATCAAACAAAACAAATAGTTGAAGCCAATAGGCAAAAAGAAGAATTATTAATAAACCTAGAAACACAAAATCAGGAACTTAATGAATATGCCCATATAGTCTCCCATGATCTTAAATCGCCTTTAAGAAGTATAGACGCTCTGACCAATTGGTTTTTAGAAGACCATGGAGAATCGTTGAATGAAAATGGTAGAGAAGCCATACAGCTTATTTTGAATAATGTTGAGAAAATGGAAGCATTAATTAATGGAATTTTAAATTATTCAACAATCAGTAAGGCCGAAACCAATGTATATGATGTAGATACCGACCTTCTGGTAAAGGATATAATAAATATTATTTACAACCCTGAACATATTAATATTATAATTAATGGGAAATTGCCCATTATACAAGGAGATAAATACCGGTTACAACAACTGTTTCAAAACTTATTGGATAATGCTATTAATTATATTGACAAACCAGAGGGAATAATTGAAATTGGTGTTAAAAATGCCAAACCTTTTTGGGAATTTTATGTAAAGGATAACGGTTTAGGCATTCCCAAAGAGTATCATACAAAAATATTTCAGGTTTTTCAAAAATTAAGAACCAATGATGACTCTACTGGTCTTGGGTTATCTATTGTAAAAAAAGTAGTAGATTACTATGGTGGTAATATTCGTCTTGAATCTAAAGAAGGAGTGGGAACCACGTTTTTCTTTACTTTACCAAAAAAATAAGCATTATGGAAACTCCTAATTTTAGTTATATAGATGATTTGGCAGGAGGAGATATGGAATTCAGGGATAAACTCTTATCTTTATTAAAAAAAGAGCTTCCCGGTGAGATCGATCTCTATGTAAAAACCATTTCAGAAAAAGATTTTAAAAGATCTGCCAATGCAGTACATAAAATAAAACATAAAATCACTATTTTAGGACTGGAGAAAACGCATAGTATGGCCGAAAAATATGAAGAAGAGCTTAAGGAAGGAAATGCCGGGTTTCATAAAGAGTTTTTGGAAATTTTAAAGAATATGACTATTTTTTTAGAAAAAATAAAATAAACAATAATATGAATTGCATAATAGTAGACGACGAGGAAACAGCCCGGGCAGTAGTTGAACATCTTTGCAAAAGTGTTGAAAGTTTACATGTAAGTGAACAATTTTCAAATGCAATTCAAGCTATTAAATATTTAAATCAAAATAAAGTAGATCTTATTTTCTTAGATATACATATGCCCGATTTTACAGGGTTCGACTTTATTCAAACACTAAAAGACCCTCCCAAAGTTATTCTGACCACTTCGGACAAGGATTTGGCCATTGAGGCTTTTGAATATGATTGTATAGTTGATTACCTGGTAAAACCCATTACACCTCCCAGATTTTTAAAAGCTATAGAAAAAGCAAGTAAAACAGGAAATGGCAATAAAAACCAGGCGAGAGAGTTTGATGGTAAAGACGAATCTGAGAGAGATCAGCTATACATTAATATTGACAGAAGGCTTATTAAGATAGATTTGCCCAGTATTTGCCTTATTGAGGCAAAAGGGGATTACATTTTAATTAAAACAGATACAAAAAATTATACTGTCCATTCTACATTAAAAAAGATTGAAGACAAACTCCCAGATGATTTCTTCTTAAAGGTTCACAGGTCATACATCATTAATATCAGAAAAATAATTGATATTGAGGATAACAGTGTCCTTATTGCAAAAGATGTGATACCTGTTAGCCGATCCAACCGCCCTGAGTTAATGAAAAGATTAAATTTGCTATAACACCCGAGCATCATCATTAATCGATACATTATCGCTATTCACCTTTAGCAATCATCCAATCGCCTTAATATTAATCAGTTATATCATTTACTGTAGTAATTTTACTATAGATAAAAAAAGAAATGATATAAGTTCTCAATTATATTTTTTGGTTAGTGTTTAGTAAGAGCCCCAAAGTTAACTTTTATACCCCCGTTAACATTTGGGGCTTATTTTTTGTTCTGCTATAGAAGCCAATAACACGACTTAAGTATAATTGAAATTTCTATTTTGTGAGTAGGTTATTTGTTCACTTTTTTCTTTAATGCATATAAACATTCCAAATCATTTCACCTTCATAAATATACAGCTTGTCTACAGTTAACCGAATCTAAACGAATAATAAACACCTCATTAACTGATTGTAATTAGATTTGAGTTATAAAGAAAACCTAAGAATGATAATTGGAATAATTGTACCCTGCTATAACGAAGAAGAAAGTCTTAATACTGAAGCAATTCTAAAGTTTATGCAAATAAGTAAAGGTTATCATCTGTGTTTTGTTAACGATGGAAGTAATGATAATACTTTGTCAGTGCTACGGGATGTTAAAGCCCAAATTTCAGAAAGAGTGAGTATTGTAGATGTAAAGAAAAATAAAGGTAAAGCAGCAGCGGTATGGGCGGGAGCAAGATATCTGTCAAATAAAGAGAATATAGATTATATAGCATATATGAGTGCAAATAGCTTCTCGGACCCGGATAGTTTAATTTTAAATTTTGATAAAGAAAATTTAACAATGCCCGTTTTTAAATCAATCTGTAAAACAGAAGACTTAAAAAAAGGATTTTTAGAAGCGGTTATTTAAAAATAAATAGAATAAAGAATATCAACTACTGAACGGTAGTAAGATAAATCATCCACTTAAATGGATTTATCATATACAAATTGGTTTTATTTAATTAGTGAAGAAATCCCTTGTGTCTTTTTTGCCCCCTAATACCTGTTCTCTATACACACAAGGGATTTTTATTTTACAGTAACCTTTTTTGTTGATTATAGAATGCATCTGCCTGAAGTTGCATGATTTCCCGGGCTGTTTTTCGCTTATAAGTATATAACTCTTCCTCTTCGGTAAGGTCATTATATATTTTATCATTTAAGGCAAATTCTGCCTGAAGCATTTTCTTCTGCTTATCTTCTTTTTGAGTAACCCAGGTTTTGGTGGTATTTTCTATATCTTCAAGTTTCATATCATACTCACCCTTAGGGGCTAATATCTTGGCAATGATTGGGGCTGTTTCAATACACAGGAAAAGTAAAAAGATGAAAAAAGAAGGTAACCACGGCAGTTTCTCTAAAGCGGTAATTCTTGCCATTAATCCATCAAAACCATCAATTACAGGTTGAGTTTCAGATATTTTATTGGTATACTCCTGCTGCAAAGATGTAATTTGGTTTTCTTTTTCAGAAATTTTTAAACTATTAGTTTCGCGTAGTTGTTGTAATTCTGCAAGAGCGGTATCATGTTTATCACGTTTTTCTTTATAAACCGGGCCTTTTCCTAATTTTAATGTGCCTTCTCTACCTTCGGCTTCTGCTATGTAAGTACTGTAAAGGCCATTTACCTCACTTTCTTTTCCTGTAATTTCATTTTTTAAACCCGATATATCTGAATTCAATTTTTCAACAGTCGGGATATATTGCGCTGCTATTTGTTCTTTATTATTCAGTGTTAAATTGTTTTTTTCTTCAAGTAATACCCGATCAATTTCTTTTTCAAAAATTTTGAGTTCCAAGGGTTTTGCGATGACAATGGCTATAATAATTGCAAGTATGATTCTTGGCACTGCCTGGGTTAATTCAGAACTAAAACTATCACGTTTTTTTATAGTAGAAACAATAAACCTATCAAGATTAAAAATCAATAAGCCCCATACTAAACCAAAAAACAGGGCAGCAAAAATACTATCAAAAACAGTATAAAGAGCATAGGAAGAGGCAATAAAAGCCATAACTGCTGTAAAGAAAACAGTTCCTCCAATTCCGGCTTGTTTTATCTGTTCTGCTTTCGAACAGTTTTGCAGAATATCAGTATCTGCTCCGGAGCACATCCAAAAAAATTGTTTTAACATATGTAGCGTTCGATTTGGTGAATAAATAAAACGCTATGTATTAACTATTTGTTGTATGATAAAAAAATTATTTACTTAATTCTGTAAAATATTTATAGAAGTATGGAATCGTTTCTATTCCTTTTAAAAAATTAAAAACACCAAAATGTTCATTGGGGGAATGAATGGAATCTGTATCCAATCCGAAGCCCATTAATACCGTTTTACTTTTAAGTTCTTGCTCAAATAAGGAAACAATGGGAATACTGCCTCCGCTTCGTTGTGGAATGGGGGCAATACCAAAAGTAGTTTCATAAGCTTTAGCGGCTGCTTTATATCCGGTGCTATCTATTGGCGTTACATATCCTTGGCCACCATGGTGGGGTGTTACTTTAACTTTAACCCCTTTTGGGGCTATACTAGTAAAATGCTTAGTAAATAGCCGGATTATTTCATTCCAATCCTGATGTGGAACTAGGCGCATCGATATTTTGGCATATGCTTTAGACGGTATAACAGTTTTGGCTCCTTCACCGGTATAACCTCCCCAAATACCATTTACGTCTAATGCAGGCCTTATAGAGGTCCGCTCATTTGTCGAATAATCCTTTTCGCCGTATATCTCATCAATATTGAGTTTTTTCTTATAATCTTCCAGAGAAAAAGGGGCTTTGGCCATTTCATCCCTTTCTTCTTTACTTAATTCTTCAACATGATCATAAAATCCGGGAATTGAAATGTGGTTATTTTCATCATGCAGGGATGCGATCATTTTAGTAAGGGCATTAATAGGGTTGGCTACGGCACCCCCGTATAATCCGGAATGTAAATCACGATTGGGACCGGTTACTTCTACTTCAACATAACTTATGCCCCTTAACCCGGTAGTGATTGAAGGTTGTGTATTGCTTATCATGCCTGTATCAGAAATCAGAATAACATCATTCGCCAACTTATCCAGATTTTGTTTAATAAAACCAGAAAGGTTCTCCGAACCTACTTCTTCTTCACCTTCAATCATAAATTTCACATTGCAAGGCAATTGATTGGTTGTAATCATAAATTCCAATGCTTTTATGTGCATGTACAATTGTCCTTTATCATCACATGAACCTCTTGCAAAAACAGCACCATCAGGATGAATGGGCGTTTCTTTTATAACAGGTTCAAAAGGATTGCTATCCCACAGGTCTAACGGGTCAGGTGGTTGTACATCATAATGTCCATAGACAAGTATAGTTGGGAGTTCCGGATGTATAATTTTTTCACCATATACAACAGGGTACCCAGGGGTTTCATATATTTCAACATGGTCACAACCTGCTTTTTCAAGACTGTCTTTGATTTTGCCGGCGGCAATCAGCACATCTTTCGAGAAAGAAGGGTCGGCACTTACAGAAGGAATTTTGAGAAGTTCAAATAATTCATTTAAGAATCTGTTTTTGTGTTCCTGAATGTAGGAAGAAATGTTTTCCATTTTTAAGAAGTTATTCTGACCAAAAATACAAAAAAGGAACGCTTTTTTAGGATTATTGGGTTTGATAATTGAAAATTTGAATTATATTTGCACCCCGATAGAACGTCTATTATTATTTGCGGACGTGGTGCCCCGAAGCGTCGGGGGGTAGACACGCTAATAACAGTAATGCGGGCGTGATGGAATTGGTAGACATGCCAGACTTAGGATCTGGTGCCGCAAGGTGTGGGAGTTCGAGTCTCCCCGCCCGCACAAACCCTTCTTTTTAGAAGGGTTTTTTTGTATAAAGAAATTTGGTGTGAAAGTTTCCCCGAGGCATCGGGGCTTTCGCCCGCACAAACCCTTCAGCAATAATGTAGGCACGAGCAAGATGCTCACGACGGAATTGAATGATTTTCTTTAGATTATAGTGAATTTAATAATTAAAATTTATTTGTTTTTTGTTTTACTCTTATTCGATTTGGCCTCAACGGATTCGTCATAAACAGACCAGCTCATGACACCGTTTTTAGGCAGAGTTGCCTTATCAATTTCTACTTTACGTTCAGCCGATAATGCTTTATTATCTTTTTGGACCGTTTTTTCTGTTCGCTGTGTGCCTTTGGCTTCTTCATCTAATAAACCATTGGTTTCTTGAACATGTTCCAGTGGTTTATCTATAACTTGCCAATCTTCTTTCATTTCCGGACTTTTACCTTCATTCCACGGACCTCTAAAATCTTCGCCATTAGACATGTTAAAGTATTTGTTACTAAATCGTGGATCGCTTTGTAAAATGCCTGGGGGAAAGTTTGGTTTTATCTTATCTAAGGCCGCTTGAAACATTTGGAAGTGGGCAACCTCTCTTGTCATTAAAAAACGCAATGAATCTTTTACATACACATCGTCTGTAAATTTCATCAGGTTTTCATAAACGATTTTTGCACGAGATTCAGCAGCTATATTTGATCTGAGATCAACGGTTAAATCGCCATTTGCTGTAACATAGGAAGCTGTCCAGGGATTGCCAACGCTATCTGTTAGTGCCGGCGTGCCACCTGTCTCCAGAAAAAAGTATGGATTTATCATAGCTTCGTGGATGTAAGTTTCTTTTGCCTCTGTACCATCTAACATTTTGGTTAAATCAGATTCATCGGCAGCATTTTTCAATTCCCCGTTAACACCTGTTAATAACAGTTGAACCGTGGCGCCTACAATTTCGAGATGGCTAAATTCTTCGGTAGCGATATCCATAAGCATGTCATATTCGGCCGGAAATGCTTTGCGACAGCCAAATGCCTGAACAAAATATTGCATGGCTGCTTTTAGCTCGCCATTGGGCCCTCCAAACTGTTCAAGGAGGAGTCTTGCAAAACGCACATCGGGTTTTGAAACCCTTGCGTTGAACTGTAATTCTTTTACGTGATGGAACATAGCTTTTTTTTATTTTTAAATTAAAAGTTATGAATCGATTTTGTAGTTTTACATATCAATTATGGCTTAGAAATCATCTTATATTCTTTTCCGGTTGGAACTGTTTTTGATCAGGAAATCTTTTTGGCTTCTACATAATTCAATTCATTTAATATAATCTTCAAATTAAAATATAAAATGAAAAGCTTTATACTTATTTGAATTAAAAATTAACCCAAAAAGGCAGTTTGTGAATATGAAACGCCAAGTATTATTTTAAATCAAGGGTCGAATCAATTTGTTTTTGGTGGTACACCCACATTTGTATTAGTGAATGATGAAAAGTTAAATATTGAAGTCAAAGAAATGAATGGAAGTGGTGAAGGTTCGAAACATCAATACTTTCGCCCTCCTAAAGCCCTTCAGCAATAGGGCTTTTTTATGGAGTAAAGTGGTTTAAAGAGTCTCAGGCACCTTTCTTTTTCTTGTTGTAATGTATAGTTCAATATATAATCTCTTAACCATTTATGGGCGGGGCTCTATTGGGGTTCATGCAGAGGACATAAAAGATACGTAGGTAATGCAGGAGGGTTAAATGAAAGAGCTAATTTGATCGTATTATTTGCTCCGGTTGTTGCATTCTTCGGAACAAAATAACAGGATGGGCTTATCTAAACATATTGTTTGTTAACATTATATTAACATTAACTTAATATTGCAGTCCGTATTTTGCAGACTCAAAAAAATAACGTTTACCAATGATAGTCTGGACTATCTTTATCTCCTAAAAATTGTAAGATGAACATACCAATTGAGCTGATTTTATTTGGAGTATCGGTACTTTTTTTCTTAAGTATTCTGGCAGGCAAAGCGGGTTATAAATTCGGGGTACCTGCCCTGCTTTTGTTTCTCGGGGTGGGAATGCTCTTTGGCAGTGATGGACTGGGCATTGAGTTTGAAAGTATTGAGCTGGCACAAACCATAGGTACCGTGGCCTTGTGTATCATACTTTTTTCGGGAGGCATGGACACAAAAATAGAAGAAATCAGGCCTATAATTAAACAGGGGGTGGTACTGGCAACCGTTGGAGTTTTCCTTACAGCCATCTTTACAGGTCTTGCCATCTGGTATGTATTGGGAATGACCATGACCTCGGCCGGGATAGGTTTCATGTCATCTCTCTTGCTGGCAGCTACCATGTCGTCGACCGATTCGGCGTCGGTATTCTCTATTCTAAGGTCTAAAGGTTTGCACCTGAAGAACAATCTCCGCCCCATGCTAGAGTTGGAAAGTGGTAGTAACGACCCTATGGCCTATGTGCTCACCATAACCCTGATAAGCATTGTGGGCATGGAATCGGAACCCAATTATCTGTTCGCCGTGGGATATCTCCTGATACAGTTGGTGGTGGGAGCTGTGGCTGGCTACTTCTTGGGGAAACTTGCTGTTTTAGCTATCAACAGGGTCGATATTGATAACAAATCGCTGTATCCCATCCTGGTATTTACCTTTTGTATCTTTATCTTTTCATTTACGTATTTTATAAAAGGAAATGGATTTCTGGCGGTTTATATAGGCGGCCTGGTATTGGGGAACTCCCGCTTTGTGCATAAACGTTCGGCCCTCAATTTCTTTGATGGGATGGCATGGATGAGTCAGTTGCTCCTGTTTCTTTCTTTGGGGCTTCTGATCAATCCGAATGAGCTGGTACCTATAATAGTGCCAGGGCTGATCATCAGTCTGCTCATGATTCTGGTGACCAGGCCCCTGAGCGTCTTCCTGTGTTTGCTGCCGTTCCGGAAGATGTCTTTAAAGGATAAGACTTTTGTGTCGTGGGTGGGCCTTAGGGGGGCTGTTCCTATTATTTTCGCTATTATGGTGCTGGCTGCCGACATTCCCAATGGTAGGCTGATGTTTAATATCGTATTCTTCTGTACCCTGGTATCGCTGGTGGTGCAGGGAACTACTCTCTCTCCAATGGCCAAGTTGTTAGGACTTGCGGAGAAGCCTAAGAAAATAAAGGGACTCAAAAATTTTGATGTGGAATTTTCAGATGAGATCAAATCCATAACCTCAGAGTTGAAAGTGACTCAGCAGTCTCTGAAAAATGGAAGTCACCTGATGGACCTGCGCCTTCCTGAAAAAACCATAGTGGTCATGGTAAAAAGGGGGTCCAAGTTCTTTGTTCCCGATGGAAAGACCCAGCTCCTGGAAAATGATGAGCTTTTGGTAATTACGGATGATTACCAGGCGCTTAGTGAAACTTATGAGAGACTGGGGATGGTTTAGGTGCTTTCTGAGAAAAACCTGAGATGTAGTGAAGACCGCCAGTCCTGTTCCGCCCTTTTGCGGGCAAGATTTTTTCCAAATTCACAGGCGATAGGGATCAGGGAGACTCCAATGATGAAAAATACTACCAGACAGAAATAGTCCTTCACTATGGGAAGATTTCCAAAGAAGTTTCCTGCGGCATAAATAAACCGGCCCATACCACTCCTCCCGGGACGTTATATAGAAAAAATCTGGAACAATCCATTTTTTTACAGGCTCCTGCTACAAAAGGAGCATAGATCCGTACTATGAGAACAAAGCGCGCTACCATGATAGTTTTCCCTCCATACTTGGCAAAGAAGGCCTGGGTTTTTTCAGATAGCTCATTTTAATGTGCTTTGCATCCTCTTTAAATATCCTCAGGCTACATTCAGATCCTACTGAATAGTTGACAAAATCACACAATACGGCTGCAACAAAAGCAAGAAGAAGAGGAGGAGGATTGGATCCAGAACGCCGGTGGCGGTTTATGGCCCCGTTGCAAATAAAAGGGAGTCTTCGGGCAAAAAAGGGGTGACTACAAGTCCTGTTTCGGCGAAGATGATCAGAAAAAGGATCGCATAGAACCGGATGCCATAGGGGGAAACGATATTAATTAACGTCGGTTCGATCTTAGAAAGCTTACATTTTTCCGCAGTATAACAGGGTTTTCCGTTAAGAATTTTCGAAGCCTTGGAGAAAATTTAGGAAAATCCTGAGGTTTTGTTCGCCATGCGAACAAAAATACCTTGGAAAAAGTGTCTTTTCTTTTGGTTCATTTTCTTTGGACAAGCAAAGAAAATGAACTTAAGCAGTTAATTTTAAACAAATTATATTTTAAACCGATAAGTTTAATATAAACTAAATAGCGAAAATTTACATCGAACTCACGTTAATTAGGTGCTCATCAATATGAATGGTAAAATCGATAATAAGCTGAATCCAATCCATAACAAAAATCTCTGTTTTGAACAGCCGAAAAGGTAAGTTATTTGTTCCAAAGAGGAATTAGGGTACATACATCTATTTCCAATTTTGAATGCAAATTGAGAATAGCTTTATAGCGTAGGCAGCCAAAACATAAAACCTATTTGATTGTCTTGACTTAACCCTTATTCTTTGTTCAGTTAGAAATTTTATTTCATTATTGCCCGGAGCCTGCCTAAAAGTGAAGATCAAAAACGGCCCCGCTTTTGAAAATAAGACCTTATCGGGTTGTTAATGATGACATTATATCTTCTTCTTCGGACAACAAATGAATAAGGCATATCACTTTAGATATCTGATTTTTCCATAACCAAGGTTTCATATTTTGGGACAATCAAATGGATTAACAACAGGGTAACTAAATAGGCAGAACCTGCAATTACAAACACCAGGAAGTAACTGCCGGTAAATTCCAGAATAAATCCAACTAACGTAGCGATCAGCATACCACCAACGGCACCCGAAGTTCCGCCAATGCCCACCACAGAGCCCACAGCACTTTGGGGGATCAGGTCGGAGGGTATGGTAAAGAGGTTTGCAGACCAGCCTTGGTGTGCCGCAGCCGCTAACCCAATCAGGCCTACCGCGACCCAGAGATTGGATGTGAGGCCGACAAGGACCACGGGAATGGCACAGCAGGCACAAATAAACATGGCAGTTTTCCTTGCCTTGCCCAGAGACCATCCTTTTTTTAAGAAATGAGATCCAAGCCATCCGCCACCAATGCTTCCTAAATCTCCAACTATATAAATAGCTATTAAAGGCAGTGCCAGTTCCGTAATATCAAGACCGTGAGTTTTGTTCAGATAATCCGGAAGCCAGAACAAATATACCCACCAGACCGGGTCTGTTAAAAACTTTCCCACCGCAAAGGCTTGGGTTTGTTTTTTCGGCAACAATTTTAACCATGGAACCTTTGATTGGGTATCTACCGGGTCACTCTGGATATGTGCTAATTCTTCTTCGCTCACCTTTGGATGCTTTTCCGGTTTCTTATACATCAGGAGCCAGAAGATTATCCAGATGAACCCCAGAGCCCCGGTTAAAATAAAGGCCCATTCCCATCCCAGGCTTAAAGTAATAACCGGAACCACAAGAGGGGCTACTATGGCTCCAATGTTTGAACCGGCATTAAATATCCCCGTGGCAAATGATCGCTCTTTTTTTGGGAACCATTCGGATACTCCTTTTATACAGGCGGGAAAATTACCCGATTCACCCAGACCCAAAGCAAATCTTGCCATCATAAATCCCATTACCGACCTTGCTCCCGCATGTAGCATGGCTGCGAGGCTCCACAAACCTATGGCAATGGTAAATCCTTTCCTGGTGCCTACTCTGTCCATTAGCCAACCCATAAATAAGTAGCCCAAAGCATACGCCGTCTGAAAAGCCACCACAATGTTACTGTAGTCGATTTCAGTCCATCCCATTTCATCTTCCAGATATGGCTTGAGAATACCCAGGACCTGCCTGTCAATATAATTTATGGTTGTTGCAAAAAATAGTAATGCAAGTATTCTCCATCGATATTTTTTTGTTGTATTTGTTATAGAAGTCGTTTTCATGTAAGTGGTTTGGTAGATTTATGTAGATATAAGTAATTTGAGGAAATATGGACGCAAAGTAATTTTTTGTTTGATTGGTTAATGACAAATAACAGTTCTTCCATATAAGTTGCTAAGTACAGTATGAATAGAGGATCACTTATAGTCTTTTTGACCCTTAAATTTAAATTTGATAAAAATGCGGTAAAGTTTTCCTAAAACCAAATGTTTTTAATGAAAAGTAGTATACAAATAAATGATTGAAGAAGATCATACGGAAAGATAGGTGTAACGGATAAAATTCATAATGTTATTATTTTAGAAAAGAAATCCCAAAGAAAACATTATCCGATTACCGTCTTTGCTATGATAAAAGCCAAGGTTTCCCGTAAGCGCATTGAATCCGTTTATAAAAACTGATCCTCCATAATTATGATGCCAATTCCCGGAACTATCATTATTTAACCAGACCCGGCCATAATCAAAACCGGCCGTAACTCCCATTCTTATAGGAATGAAATTAGTCCTGAATTTTGTAAGTCCTACCCTGAGATCGGTACTCTGATAAAATGAAGTTTTTCCATAAAACCGATCATTTCGAAAGCCTCTCAGGCTGTTATTTCCGCCAAGGGTTGCACTGTGGTAAAACTCATAGTCATTTCCAAAAACTATATGGCTACCAATCTTAGTAGCCAATACAGCAATTCCGCTTTCGTGTATCGGATAATCTATGGATAATGAAGGTTTTATATACCCAAATTTATTGTCAAATCCGTTTATGTTGTATTTGTATCCGGTAACAACATCTACTTGCATTCCTCTTCGGGGAAATGCTAATAAATTGCTTTTATTACTAAATTGAAATGATAACTCGCCCCCGGCATACATCTGACTTTCAAAAACATCACTTTCCGGATCAAAAAGTTCGGTAACATTATTTTCATTCGATACTTTAAGTGATTCTAAAATTGGTTGGATAGTAAAAGTAATAAGATCTTTATTTCTATAAATAAGTGACGGAGCAATACTCCATTGTTGAATTCTCACCCGGTTGTAATCCCTGTCTACTGATCCGCTGTCGTAAATAGTCTCATTGCCTGTCCCAAAATAGTTGATTGCATAATTTGGACTTGTATAGTGCACATCAATCCCAAAATTCCACTTATAAAAAATATGAGCAAACTCACCGGAATAAATGAATTCTAAACCGCTGGTTGCTGAATAAAAATTAACTCCTAACTTATGTTGAGAATGAAAAGGATTGTTCGCTAACCCATATTGGGTAAAAGTATTTAATACTCCCGCTTTAAAGCCGGTATCCGGGTCAAATCCAATTCCGGGGAAAATAGTGTTGGTAAAATATTTTCTTTTTTTCTCATCAAAAGTATTGATGTCATAACTATCGGTCAGCCATTTTTCAGATCCTGATTTAATAGTATTTTTTTTACTCTTATAATCGTAAATCTTTACCTTTCTATTATTTTGAAAATCATAAATGTCATTATTTTCCCCACCTAAAACTTTAATGTTAATAAGGTGGTCGCCATCCCCATCAACTATAAATTCATCTTTTCCGTCCAATCCGTATATCCAGATATTTTTTGTGAGATCATGATGATATTCTTTCTCATAGACAATTTTCTCATCAACAGAGATTGAAATTGAGGTTGTGCCGTCAGGTTTTCGGGTAATAGTAAATTTATCATCTTCTTCGCTACCGGTTATTACCTCGTGTTTGTTTAAATATGAATAGTAGTCTTTAGCTATTTCAACTAAATTATCACGACGGGCTTTAAATTTTTTCTTAATTTCTTCAATAGTATCGTCCTGTGCATCTTCAGGCAGCGTCTTAAAGGCACTATCAATGATTTCATCAGATAGCGTGGTTTGAATAAACTCTACCTGTTCCTTCCAGTCTTCCCATCCAGAAGTTTTTATAAATCTTTTATCTAAAGGATATCCGAAGAAATTAAGCCATTTTACGTTTTTCACATCTACATCATAATCTTCCATTGGCCTGACTAGAGGAAAACCAAACTTCAATAGTTGTATAATTAAACCATCATATTTTGGAAAAGCCTGATCTCTGTCCCTTCTGATCGTCTTGTAAATTTTGGATCCATCTTCCTGTTCATACCCTGCCCATCTCCACTGGTCATAATGCCTGTCCCAATCCCCAATAAGCATATCCATTAAACGGACTTTTAAGTAATTAGCTTCATCAACGTGTAGGTTTTTAGACTTTTGCATTTCAAGCAAGAGATCAGTAGTACTTATTATTTCATCAGGACTGCCAAATAAATCAAATTCCTTATTTTCATCTCCTGCATGAGCCTCGAGCATATAGAGTTTATCTCCATAACTTTTATTAAAAATACCTAACCTTTTTTGTTTCGGAAGATAATAGATTTCAGGTTGTGCATTATAGATACTCAGGGTGTCAAATATTGGGTTCAGAGCAAATGGCGCGTATGGGTGCGCTGTTGTATAAAAATCCTGTACTACGTCTTCAGCGATTGTATTGCGAAAATAATCCTTAACATAATGGTCTTTAACAGAAGATTGCAGAAACCTGACAGCACTTTTTCTGAGTTCTCTTAACGTATATTCATGCTCGTCATCATCTTTGATCCTGATAGACCTGGATTGATTTCCCCCACCTTCTGAAATAGCCTTTAGATTTCCCGGAAGGGTGTTTAGGTTTAAAACCGGAGCTTCAATTTTCTTACTGTAAACCTGTCTGTAGTGATCTCCCCAAAACAACTTATAAAGACCACTTTTATCTGTTTCTTCTTCAGAATATACAGAAGCTTTTTTGGTAGGTTCAAATTTATCTATATCATGGTAATTTACTTCATCAAGGGAAGTTTGTTCTTTTTGAATGTTGTTGGAGAAAATTTTGTTGGTTTTCTCTCCCGAGACAGAATAAAATTCAACCAGAGAACTATTATCATCATAGACAATCAATCGGGCAAAGCCATGATCATCAGTAGCAAACTGATTTTCTTTATCTGTTTTGGCTTTCCGGGTTTTTTTACCGCCTGCACCACTAATTATTTGCGGAACCCCGTCATCATATACATACTGCAGGTTTTGGTCACTGGCAGAAACAAACATAACATCCGGAAACAAACTGGCCAGAGTTTCTAATATCCCTTTTAATTCTTCCCTTTTTTTACTGTAGAAACTTTCTTTATGAAATCCACCTATTTTTTCAAAAAAGTTCCGCCTGGTATTGCTTAAAACTGAATGATGGACGGCTACAATTACAACTTTATTTTGTTCGTCTTTAACATCATCTTTAAATTTAGTATAAAAATCCTCTCTTGATTTTATTTCACATTTATTATTTATGTAGAGATGATTATCCCAATCTTCCAGGAACCATTGTGAATCGATCATTAAAAGTTCTACATTTTCAGTATCAAGATCTTCAATTTCCCTTACGCATCCATCATTTGGCCAAAACTCGGCTTCACTATTATCCTGGATAAAAGACTCCATGTCATCAATATTCTCATGTGCGTTCTTAGTTTTCCACTCATTTTTCCCCGGAATAAAAATCACTTTCCCATTGAAATTTTTCATAGGGTCTAAGAGTGTTTTTTGAAGAATTGTTTTTACTTCCTCCCTTTTTTTATTATCTGAAGGGAAACCACTTGAGGTAATATTCCCTAAGCCGACAAAGGTTGCTTTTTCATCTGCCTGTGACATTTTATTAATTGCGGACAAAATTTCTTTTGTGTATTGATTTTCACTTATACCCGTATTTCCCGTGAAATAAAATGTTTGGGATATTTTTTTATCTTCATTTTGTCCATGAACAAAAGAAGTCAAAAACAGGGTGAGGATGAAAACTGTAATAGATATTAATCTATATGATTGTGTATATAAAAAAGTCAATTTGCTTTCCATTAATTTAATTGTACATTTCTTGTAAGATTATGGAAAACTAAGGAATTATCGAATTTTTAACGATCGCTAACAGAATAATATTTAGCTTATTTAAGGGAAGAAGGGTGAGTTCCAAAATTTAAAAAACTTAGGGGAACTAAAATTCAGTCCAGAATAAAATCCCCGGTTAATTTATAAGATGATTGAAAAGTTATTTAGCAATAGCTTTTGATATTTTACGCCCTATTTCATTTTTGCCTTAACTACATTTACAGAATATGCGGGTAATTCTATAGAAGCTTTCTCTTTTCGGATTTTTATATTTTTTTCTTCAGGAGAAATATTTTTAGGAGAATCGAAAGAATTTTCCGCTTCCAGGTCCTCACTTCTTAATGTAACAATAATTCCATTGCCATTCAATCTTCCGTTTGTAAAATTGATATTCACTTCTTTTTTATTTGCTGAAGTATTTACAAGTTTAAGGATTACTTCGTTTTTTTCTGAATCCTTTACGGCAGAAGCATATAAATCCTCCTGACCCGATAAATCACTCCCGTTATCTTTAACAGAAATGAGGTCTGTGCCGCTATTTGTAGAAAATAATTTCTGAACGTAATAATTTGGTGTTCCATAAGATTCTAAATTGTCAAACCAAATTAAATCGGGTGTCCACTGCCAGCCTTCCTTATGGGCCATTAAAGGCGCATAAGATGTAAGGTGAACAATATCTGCATTCCTTTCAAGACCTGTCATAAATGCTGCTTCAGACATTGCTGTTTCCCAGTTATTTTTGTTTTCAGGACTGACAGTTGCCACGCTTTGTGCAGCGTATTCACCTGCAAATACTTTTGGGCCATTGCGGTCGTAATTATCATAACGGGTAGCATTTTGCCTAAACCACTCAGGATTCTTATAATAATGTTCATCAATTATTTCGGCCTCTAGTTTAGACAGCTCTTCCCAGCCATATTCAAAGTAATCTCCATCAGAAAAAGGCCCGCTACCGGAAATTATAATCATACGGGGATATTTTCCTTTGATTGCATCTTTAAATATTTTGTAACGTTCTATATATTCCTCACCCCATTGTTCATTTCCTATACCTATGTATTTCATGTTAAAAGGTTCGGGATGCCCCATTTCACTTCTTATATTTCCCCAATAAGAATCGACAGGGCCATTAGCAAATTCTATCAGATCAAGAGCGTCCTGTACATACGGATCAAGATTTTCCATAGGCACCAACTCTCCTGTATTAAACTGGCATGCAATCCCTACACTTAAAATTGGAAGGGGCTCGGCACCCATATCTTCTGCCAGTTGGAAGTACTCAAAATAGCCCAGGCCAAAACTCTGAAAATAATCTGGTGTTAAACGGTGTTCAAACTCTTCATTCCAACGATTTATCAAAACCTCTCTTTCTTCTGCAGGGCCAACAGTTTTTTTCCATTGATAACGTTGCTCAAGGGTTCTTCCTTCCACAATACAGCCACCGGGGAAACGAAGAAATCCGGGATTCAAATTGTCAAGGAGTTGTACAAGGTCCTTTCTCATCCCTTTCTTCCTTCCCTTCCAGGTATCTTGAGGAAAAAGCGAGATCACATCTAATGCTATCTTACCTGTCCCTTCAAAAGTGATTCTTAATTTTGCTTTTTCTTCTGTCTTGTTTGAGATTAGCTTAGATTCATATATTTTCCATTCCGAAGAAGTTGGAGTAACAGTTGTCTGTGCCAGAATTTCACCATCTTTTCCAATTAGTTGAAAATTTATACCCGAAATATCTCCGCTCTCATTCGCTGCAATGATAGAAAGATTGTAGGTCTCTCCCTTCTTCACACCCATTCCCCTATAGCCTTCGTTAATTAATTCGTATCCCTTGTCATTATTAACGGTAACCTGAATATAATTGGCGTTACCGGTAGCATCTGAATATTTTACAGTTTTGGCGATTCCAGACTGTTCATTGAATGAATGTATGTCGCTATTTGGTTCTACCCACCCCATTTTAGGACTATAAAATTCAAAAGAACGATTTTTAACCATTTCGGCATAAATCCCACCATCAGCTGCAAAGTTGATATCTTCAAAAAAGATTCCATACATAGTGGGCTGGATCGCAGCAATCTCATTATCTATATCTACGGTTAAATTCGTTTGTGAAAAAGCGGTAAGGGAGGTAAAAAGAAATCCTATTATTCCAATTATTCCAATCTTCTTTAAATCATTTTTCATAATAAAACTTTAATGGTGGTCTTTATTTAAACTGTTTTAAGATAGTAAATGCTGAATATTTTAACGGTAAACAACGGTTATTGGCTCTTAATCTTATTTCAATTCCGTCATCTTTAATCCGGAGCGTTTCTGTAAAACAGTTTAAGGATAAAAATACTAAATATTCTCATTAAACCACATTTGCAACTCTTTTATTTATGAGACCAGTTGGGTAGAATTACCCCGGGAGGTGAATAATAGAAATTTTGGTTTGCAGAAAACTTTTTACCAAATACTTCCTGAAATAAAAAAACCCTCCGCACTTAGAGCAGGAGGGCTTAAATTTTGTAAGCTAAAGCTTTAGACTATTGAGCAGTCATTTTAGCAGTAAGCTCTTGAAGTTGCTTAGATTTCTCTGTCATATAAGCAGTTAATTTCTCAGCATCTTCAGGAGAAAGGTTTCCAGCTACTTCAGCAGCTTTAGTGCCTAATTCCTGACCTTTAGTAGATAATGCACTAAATGCATTCATATCTTTACTTTCTACAGCTGCAGCATACTCATTTACATACTCTTCGTATGAATTAACGTATTCCTGAACAGCTTCATCATCAAAATTAGGAACATCAGACGATGCTTCTTCTGCTACTTCTTCAGTTTCTTCAACTACTTCTTCAGCTTCAGCTTCAGCAGCATCAGCTACTTCTTCAGTTTCTTCTGTTACTTCAGTATCTTGAGTTTTTTTGCATGACACAAAAGAAATGCTTAACGCAAGAACGAATAATACACTTAAAAATACTTTTTTCATGATTTCGGTTTTGAATTTAATTTAATTAATAACGCTAATGAACAACATATTTAAATCTGTTGCAAATATTTAATTAACATTTTTTTAATATTATGGAATATTAAACAAATACTACACTAATTTACGAATTTGATACCCAATTTGGACTTTTGCCCCCTTATTTATTTGTATGTATTTTTTATTTATAACCCCTAATTCCACTCTTAAGTCTTTGGATTCGAGAACTTTTGATAAAACTTCACGAAAATATTTTTTATTAGAAATTGATATAATTCCACCCAATTCAATGAGCTCGTGAGCCTCCTTGAAGTTAGAATAATTTTTTCCGATGATTACAGGAATTCCAAAAACTGCCGGTTCCAGAGTGTTGTGTAGCCCAGTAGTTCCCATTCCACCTCCAACATAAGCTACTTCGGCATAACTGTAAACTTTGCTTAAAATTCCTATAGTATCAATTATTAAAACTTTATATTCTGATAAATCTTTTCCTTCTTTTTGAGAAAAGAGCACGGTCCCTGCCAGGATGGATTTCTTTAAAGTCTCAATGCGGGCTGTTTTAATATCATGAGGAGCTAAAATAAACTTTTCATCTTTAGAGTGATTGTTAATGTAATCTACCAATAATTTCTCGTCTTCTGGCCACGTACTTCCGGCTACAACGCATAGTTTACCTTGTTTGAAATCCTGAACAAAAGGTAAAGTGTTATCCCGTTCCAGGATTTCCGAAACTCTGTCAAATCTGGTATCTCCACTTACCGTTACGTTATCAAAACCAATTCTTTGTAATAGCTCTTTTGAATTATTTTCCTGCACAAAAAAATAGTTGAAAGTTTTAAGGGACTTACGCATAAATGAACCGTAGAACTTAAAAAAAATTTGTTTTTCCCTGAAAATTGCTGATATGAGCAAAGTGTTAATATCCCTCTTTCTTAACTCGTTTAAATAATTGGGCCAGAATTCATATTTAATAAAAACTGCTAGTATAGGATTAGTGATATTAAGAAACCTTACGACATTCTTTTTTGTATCTAATGGCAAATAGGTTATTATATGTGCAGATTTTGTATTCTTTTTTACTTCATATCCTGACGGGGAAAAAAAAGTGACTAAGATTTTATGTTGAGGAAATTCCTTTTTTGTTTGTTCTATTACCGGAAGTCCTTGCTCAAATTCACCTAAAGAAGCTGTATGGAACCAGATAACTTTATCTCCACTGTGAATCTCTTTTTTAAGTTTATTAAATACATCTTTCCTGCCCTCAACAAAAAGCCTAATCTTTTTGTTGAACAGCGCTATAATTTTCAGGAAAAAACCGGTTAATTTTATTAAAATGTTATAAATAAAAAGCACTTCAACTATTTTAACGCTAAAATACGTTTCTTTATCTAAATCATTGGAGGCAGTTTGCTTAATTTTGTAATATTGTCTAACAAGAAATAGCGAATGAAGAAAATTCATATGGTTGACCTTCAAAGTCAATACCAATCAATTAAAGAAAAAGTAAATAATTCAATCTCAGAAATTCTTGAAACTTCTGCATTTATAAACGGACCTCATGTACATGCTTTTCAAAAAGAATTGGAAGATTATCTTGATGTAAAACATGTAATTCCCTGTGCAAACGGTACTGATGCTTTGCAAATTGCAATGATGGGGCTGGGATTAAAACCGGGCGATGAAGTAATTACGGCAGACTTTACCTTTGCTGCGACCGTAGAAGTTATAGCTTTACTACAGCTTACCCCTGTTTTGGTAGATGTAGATCCGGATACTTTTAATATTGACCCTGAGGCAATCAGAAAAGCAATAACCTCTAAAACCAAAGCCATTGTCCCGGTGCATTTGTTTGGACAGTGTGCTGATATGGATGTAATAATGGAGATTGCAAATGAACATGACCTGTTTGTTATTGAAGATAATGCACAAGCCATCGGATCTACATATACTTTTAAAGATGGATCAAAAATGAAAGCCGGTGCTATAGGACATGTTGCTGCTACTTCATTCTTTCCTTCCAAAAATTTAGGATGTTATGGAGATGGTGGAGCCATTTACACAAATGATGATAATTTGGCACATATTATAAGAGGAATAGTAAACCATGGAATGTACGAGCGTTATCATCATGATGTGGTAGGGGTTAATTCCAGATTAGATTCTATTCAGGCTGCGGTTTTAAGAGCCAAGCTTCCTTTGCTGGATAGTTATAATGAAGCCAGGAGTAAATCTGCAGAGAGGTATGATAAGGACTTAAGTAACCAGCCAAATATTGTAATTCCATATAGAAATACTGAGAGTTCAACACATGTGTTTCATCAATACACATTACGTATTACTAATGGGAAGAGAGATGGACTGGTTAAATATTTAGCAGAACACAACATACCAAGCGGAATTTATTATCCCATTCCTCTGCATAGTCAAAAAGCGTATGTTGATGAAAGATATATTGAATCAGATTTCCCTGTAACTAATTTATTGGTTAAAGAAGTCATTTCGCTACCTATGCATACAGAATTAGATGATGAGCAGATAAGTTTTATAACGGCTAAAGTCATTGAATTTGTTAATAAATAACCTCTTGAAAAATTAAAGAATGAAAATATTAGTAACCGGGGGTTTGGGTTTTATAGGCTCGCATACTGTTGTTGAACTTCAAAACGAAGAATTTGAAGTAGTGATTATAGATAATCTTTCGAACTCATCAATTGAAGTGTTGGATGGCATTACGAAAATAACAGGCAAGAAACCTGTTTTTGAAAAACTGGACCTTAGGGAAAAGGACAAAGTGCAGGATTTCTTCAAAAGAAATAAGGACATAAAAGGAATTATTCATTTTGCAGCATCTAAAGCTGTAGGCGAAAGTGTTGAGAAACCACTTTTATATTATGAGAATAATATAGGTACATTGGTATATCTCCTCCAGGAATTAACTCAAAAGGATGAAGCAAGTTTTATATTCAGTTCATCATGTACCGTATATGGACAAGCAGATGAGCTTCCGGTTACCGAAAATGCCCCTGTAAAGAAAGCGGAATCGCCTTATGGGAATACAAAACAAATTGGCGAAGAGATCATAGAAGATACCTGTCAAGTAAACAATCGGTTAAAAGCTATTGCACTAAGGTATTTTAATCCGATTGGTTCTCATCCATCTACCGAAATAGGTGAACTCCCTATGGGTGTACCACAAAATTTAGTGCCTTTTATAACCCAGACAGCAGCCGGTATCAGGGAACAACTTTCTGTTTTCGGAGATGATTACCCTACAGATGATGGCACTTGTATACGCGATTATATTCATGTAGTAGATTTGGCCAAGGCTCATGTTATAGCACTGCAAAGACTTTTAAAAAACAAAAACAAAAACAATTACGAGGTTTTTAATGTAGGTACCGGGAAAGGAAGCTCAGTATTAGAAGCAATTAAAAGCTTTGAAAAAGTCTCAGGTAAATTACTCAATTATAAAATAGTTGACAGAAGGCCGGGAGACATTACCGCCGCTTATGCAGATACTACAAAAGCGAATGAAGAATTGGGCTGGAAAGCAAAATCTACTTTAGATGATGCCATGTTATCGGCATGGGAATGGCAACAGAAGATTAAAAAATAAATTTCATTCATATTTTTCAGTATGGGCTCTGATTTTCCCGACATATCATCTCTCTTGCTTAAAGCCAGCGAAGAAGATCTTTATCAAAAATTAATAAGTCAGCTTAATAAGGATCTCAATTTTGCAAATATAGATGAAGAATATGCAGATAGCATCCTGCCGGAAAAGCTTAAAAGGGATATACATGAACTCATATTCAGGCTGATCAATGAAAAGTTTGCCGATTATTTAAACCTCCTTTATATTATTGATGTTCCGGAAAAGCAGGTGAAACAATTAGATGGCTCGGATGTTGTTAAATTATCTGAAGAAGTATCTTTTTTGATCTTAAAACGCGAATGGCAGAAAGTCTGGTTTAAAAATAAATACGATATGTAAAATATCCCTTTGATTTTAGAAGGGCATCATTTTAATATGATCACATTGAAAAATACTATTAAAAGGGATAAAAATATTAAAAATATACACGAATAAACGGGGCATAGGCATTTGCATAAATACTCTTATTTCTGTCATATAAAACATCGTATCTTAGTCCTAAGGTCACAGGTCCGGTTCTGAAACCGGCTCCCAGGAAGAGGGCCGGGTACCAGTAGTTTTCATCAATATCGGATTCAGTAAATTCATATTTTCTGTTTACGTTCAATTCTTCAAATTCAGCAGATATTTGAATTTCAGGTATCGGGCTATATAAACCGATAACACTTCCTCCCAATATAGTCGCGCTATAAAAATCTTTTTCTTTGGCATAGGTGGCATTTAATCCTATCCCTGCAGCAAAATGCTCATTAAAATTATAAATAGCACTGGGGGCAAGTGTTCCGCTAAAAAAACCATTCCCGAAACTAAGGCCAACAGCCCCGCCAAAACTTACATGTTGCCAGAAATCGGATTTTGATGAATTATGATCAACCTGAGAATACGTGTTTGTACTTATTAACAGAAACCCAAAATAAGTAATTATACGTTTGATTGGTTTTTTGTTATAAATCCCCATTTCACTTAAATTTTCAGTTTAAAGATAATAAAATCATCATCATATTTATCAAATGTTGTACTTTTGTACAAATTTATCGTAAAGAGATCGACGAGTAGATAATATGGATAAATATTCATTTTTAAATGCGGCACACACCGCTTTTTTTGCGGATTTATACGATCAGTATTTGCAAAATCCGGATAGCGTAGAGCCAAGCTGGAGGGCATTCTTTCAAGGGTTCGATTTTGGAATGGAAAATACTGGTCATAACGGTACCTATTCCCAAAATGGCAATTTAACTGTACAAATACCCGGCACTGGTAAAGCTGTTGAGATTCCTGAAAACGTTCGGAAAGAATTTCAGGTAGTAAGGCTTATTGACGGCTATCGTACCAGGGGGCATTTGTTTACAAAAACAAACCCGGTACGGGAGCGTAGAAAATATTTCCCTTCTCTGGATATAGAAAATTTTGGTTTATCCGAATCAGATCTGGATACTGTTTTTAATGCAGGAGATATTTTAGAAATAGGTTGCTCCAGATTGAAAGACATTATTATTCACCTGGAGAATATTTATTGTGATTCCATTGGGGTGGAATATATGTATATAAGGGATCCGGAACGGATTAAATGGATTCAAAACTGGATCAATAAGAACGACAATCACCCGGTATTCCCTCCTGAGCAAAAGAAACATATTCTTAAAAAGCTAAATGAAGCCCTTTCTTTTGAAACCTTTTTACATACCAAGTATGTTGGGCAAAAGCGTTTTTCATTAGAAGGAGGGGAATCATTAATTCCGGCTTTAGATATTATAGTAGAAAAAGCCGCTGAACTGGGAGTTACCCAATTTGTAATGGGAATGGCCCACAGAGGCAGGTTGAATGTGCTTACCAATATTTTTGGTAAGTCTGCCAAAGATATCTTTAACGAATTTGACGGTAAAGATTATGAATTGGAGATTTTTGACGGCGATGTAAAATACCATTTGGGGTGGACAAGCGACAGGTACACCGATAATGGCAATAAAATAAATATGAATATTGCTCCTAATCCCTCTCATTTGGAAACCGTAGGAGCCGTGGTAGAAGGGATTACAAGGGCAAAACAAGACAATCATCACGAAAAAGACGCATCAAAAGTTTTACCAATAATCGTACATGGTGATGCTGCTATTGCCGGGCAGGGAATTGTGTATGAAATTATCCAGATGGAGAAACTTGAAGGCTATAGTACAAAAGGAACCATACATATTGTTGTAAATAATCAAATAGGGTTTACAACCAATTATCTGGATGCACGTTCATCGGCGTATTGTACTGATATAAGTAAAGTAACCTTGTCACCTGTATTGCATGTAAATGCAGATGATGCTGAAGCTGTAGTGCACGCAGCACTATTTGCGCTGGAATACAGGATGGTTTATCAGCGCGATGTATTTTTAGATTTACTCGGATACAGAAAGTATGGACATAACGAAGGTGATGAACCGCGTTTTACCCAACCAAAATTGTATAAAGCAATCGGCACACATAAAAATCCTAGGGATATTTATGCTGAACGGTTAATTTCTGAAGGAATAATTGATGATACTTATGTAGAGCAGTTAGAACTTCAATACAAAAAATCGTTAGAAGAGAAACTGGTTGATTCCCGTAAAGAAGAAAAAACTGTTATCACGCCATTCATGCAAAATGAATGGGAAGGGTTTTCTCTGGTAAGTGAAGAGGAAATGATGAAGGATATAGACACCTCATATACTAAAGATAAGCTTACGCAAATAGCTGAGGTTGTTACCAACCTTCCTTCCGATAAAAAGTTCATGAAAAAAATAGAGAGACTTATAAAGGAAAGAAACAAAATGTTTTTTGAGACCGATAAGTTAGATTGGGCTATGGCAGAAATACTTGCCTATGGTACACTTATAGAAGAAGGATATGACGTGAGAATCAGTGGTCAGGATGTAGAAAGAGGAACCTTTTCTCACCGGCATGCAGTAGTTAAGGTTGAGGATTCTGAAGAAGAAATTGTATTGCTCAATGAATTGGGTGATAAACAAAACGGGAATTTTTATATTTATAATTCCCTTTTATCTGAATATGGAGTTGTAGGATTTGATTATGGATATGCAATGGCAAGTCCACACACCTTAACCATATGGGAAGCACAGTTTGGTGATTTCAGCAATGGAGCACAAATAATGATTGACCAGTATATTTCGGCTGCTGAAGATAAGTGGAAAATACAAAATGGACTGGTATTTTTATTACCTCACGGATACGAAGGACAAGGAGCTGAGCATTCATCGGCGCGGATGGAACGTTATTTGCAACTTTGCGCAAAGGATAATATGTTTGTAGCTGATTGTACAACACCGGCTAACTTTTTTCATTTGTTAAGAAGACAAATGAAAGCAAATTACAGGAAACCGTTAATTGTATTCACACCTAAGAGTTTGTTACGCCATCCAAAGGTTGTATCTACTGTTGAAGAATTTGCCAATGGAACCTTTCAAACACTTATAGATGATGATGAGGTTCATGTAAAAGATGTTAAATCATTGGTTTTTTGTACAGGGAAATTCTATTATGACTTATTGGCCGCAAGAGAAGAAAGGGAGAGAAAAGATGTGGCTTTGGTACGATTGGAACAGTTATTTCCATTACCAACTGATAAAATAAAAGAAGTAATTGCAAAATACAATAAAGCCGAAGAAGTTGTCTGGGCACAGGAAGAACCTCGAAATATGGGTGCATGGAGTTATTTGCTTTTACACCTGGAAGATGCCAGGAACTGGCGTGTAGCTTCAAGGCGTTTTTACTCATCGCCTGCCGCAGGTAGTGCTACGCGCTCTAAACGCCGGCACGAACAGGTTATAGAATACGTTTTTAATAAAGAATTGGACAATTTTGTAAGAAAAAAGCCCTGAAAAAATCCAGAATTAAATCAGGTAAAGAAACTAAAAAGAATAAACAATGGTTTTAGAAATGAAAGTCCCCTCGCCGGGAGAGTCTATTACAGAGGTAGAAATAGCAGAATGGTTAGTTGCAGATGGAGATTATGTTGAGAAAGACCAGGCCATAGCAGAAGTAGATTCTGATAAAGCTACATTAGAATTGCCGGCTGAAGCAAGTGGAATAATTACCCTGAAGGCTGAAGAAGGAGATGCCGTAGCTGTAGGTGAAGTGGTTTGTTTAATTGATACATCAGCCAAAAAACCTGCTGGAGGTGAAGATAAACCTGCTAAAGAAGAAAAGAAGGAAGAGACGAAAAAGGAAGATAAACCTAAAGTATCAGCCTCTGACCCCAAAAAAGAAACATACGCTACAGGAACGGCAAGTCCTGCAGCCAAAAAAGTATTGGCTGAAAAAGGAATACCGGCCAGTGAGATAAAAGGTACAGGAAAAGATGGCCGTGTTACCAAAGAAGATGCCGTTAAGGCAGTTCCGTCTATGGGTACGCCATCAGGAGGAAGCAGGGGAGAAGAAAGAAAAAAACTTTCAATGCTTCGCCGGAAAGTTGCCGAGCGGCTTGTTGCAGCTAAGAATGAAACAGCTATGCTGACAACCTTTAATGAGGTTGATATGAGTGCTGTTTTTGAATTAAGGAATCAACACAAAGAAGATTTTAAAAATAAGCATGGAGTAGGTCTGGGCTTTATGAGTTTTTTCACAAAAGCAGTTACCAGGGCTCTGGAGTTATATCCCGATGTAAATTCTATGCTGGATGGTGATTTTAAAGTATCTTATGACTTTAAAGATATAAGTATTGCTGTTTCCGGGCCTAAGGGATTAATGGTACCGGTAATCAGAAATACCGAAAACTTGAGTTTCCGGGGTATAGAAGCAGAAGTTAAAAGACTGGCACTACGTGCAAGGGATGGCCAGATTACTGTTGATGAAATGACAGGTGGTACTTTTACAATTACAAATGGAGGTGTATTCGGGTCTATGTTATCAACTCCGATTATTAATCCACCGCAATCGGCCATACTGGGAATGCACAATATTGTAGAAAGGCCCGTTGTTAAGGATGGACAAATTGTAATAGCACCCGTAATGTTTGTAGCACTTTCCTATGACCATAGAATTATTGACGGGCGAGAGTCTGTTGGCTTTCTGGTAGCTATAAAAGAGGCTATAGAAAACCCTGTGGAATTACTAATGAATGGAGAAGTAAAAAAAGCTCTGGAGTTATAATAATAAAAAGAATATATAAATTAAAAGCCGGATCCTCTCCCAGTAGTGGTCGGAAGAAATTCCGGCCACTTTATGTTTTGAATAGTTTATCAGGA
>CALGUD010000029.1 GCA_937901915.1 uncultured Flavobacteriaceae bacterium | reverse complement strand
GACCGGTTACAGTGAACGAGATCTAACAGATTATAAGGCCGAAAGCATAAAAGCAGACTGGGGGTTGTATTTCCGCCCATGGGCAAATGATTTTGAAATTTCCTATGTGGGTAAAGTGGGTACGGGATCTACCATTTACCAGGGAGCAAACCGGTACCAGATTGACGGTTTTTTTATGCATCAGCACAAACTTGAATTAAAGAATAAAAACTTTTTTGTAAGAGGATATGTGACTGAAGACAAAGCAGGGGACTCTTACGATATGGTTTTTACAGGGATTAACATAAATGATACCTGGAAAAGTCATGAACAATGGTTTCAAGAATATATACAAACATATGTCGGAGCCTCATTTAATGGCGCTACCGACGAACAGGCACATGCAGCTGCTAGGGCACAGGCTGAGTCAGGAAGATTTGAGCCGGGAACCCCGGAATTTGAAGCAGCCTTTAACAGGGTTACAAGTAACCCGGATTTATCTTCAGGATCCAGGTTTCAGGATAACTCAAAATTTTACCATGCAGACGCAAATTATAATTTCGCAGACTTGACAGATTTTGCCGAAATACAAGTAGGTGGTTCTTTCAGAAGGTATAGCCTGAATTCTTTCGGCACTATTTATACAGATCAGGATGGGCCAATAGATTATTCAGAGGTTGGTGTATACACACAAGTACAAAAAAAATTTTTAGAAGAAGACCGACTTAAAGTCACAGCATCTTTACGATATGACAAATCAGAACTGTTTGATGGCTTTTTCTCTCCGCGAGTATCATTAGGATATACAGCAGGCGAAGACAGTAATCACAACATCAGGGCTTCATTTCAAACCGGTTTCAGAAATCCGACTACACAGGATCTTTATATAGGTTTAGATGTTGGCCGGGCTGTTTTAGTTGGTTCTGCGCCCGATAATCCGAGTAGGTTTTCCCGAACATTTCCTATAACTCAAGAATTTCAGGATGAATTAGATTTGCCGGAAAGTATAACTCAAACAGGTGAAGCAGCGTATAACAATTCATATTTAGCAAGTTCAGTAAATGATCCCGATTCCGATGAGGATTTTGCAGGAACAGGGGATCCTTCTTTTCTGCAAGTGGGAAATTCATCGGTAGTAAAACCTGAAAAAGTAACTTCTTTTGAAGTAGGGTATAGAGGTAAACTGGAAGAAAGCATAGTGGTAGATTTAAGTGTATATTATAATATTTATAAAGACTTTATTTCCAATGAAACTGTGGTTGCCCCGTTTTATGGACAAGTGGATGCGGATGGCAACGGACAAGTTGATATGGATCCGCTGGCCTTTGCAGCTCTTGCAAACGGCCATTATCAGGCATATCAGACCTATACAAACTCTCCAGCCAATGTGAGTTCTTACGGAGCTGCAATAGGGGTGTCTGCCAATGTTTTTGGAAATTATAATTTTGATGTAAACTACACATATGCTAATCTAGATTTTGAAGAAGATGAATATCCGGATTTCAAAACAAATTTTAATACACCCGAACATAAAGTAAAAGCTTCATTCGGAAGTGAAAATGCATTTGAAAACTTTGGATTTAATGTAGCATGGAGATGGAGTGATGCTTACGAATGGGAGGCTTCTTTTGGTGATGGAAACATACCTTCATACCATACGCTTGATTTACAGGTCAATTATACGGTTCCGGCCATTAAATCTATGTTTAAAGCAGGGGCTACCAACATATTGGGAGAAGAATATTATACAGCGTTTGGTACGGGTTATATAGGCTCAATGTATTATGTTTCCTGGATAATTAACAATTTATAACCCATATTAATTATAATACAAAAAGATATATCATGATAAAGAATAATTATAAATGGCTACTTATACTTTTTTTAATAGTATTTGTTGCTTGTGACTCAGATGATGATTCTACTGGAGATATAGTAGAAGTAGTAGAACTTACTGCGGGTGAGGCAGATTTTTCTAACTATGTTGCCGTGGGTAACTCACTGACAGCGGGTTATACAGATAATGCTTTATTTATTGCAGCACAACAAAATTCGTTGCCCAATATCCTTTCCTCAAAATTTGAATTGGCAGGTGGTGGAGAATTTTCACAACCATTGATGAATGATAACATAGGAGGGTTGGTCATGGGAAGTACAGTAATTCAATCGCCCAGACTTTATTTTGATGGTTCAGGCCCGGTAGTTTTGCCTGCTACACCCACTACAGATGTACTGGAACCTCTCACAGGGGGGCCTTATAATAACATGGGTGTGCCGGGAGCTAAAAGCTTTCACTTAGGATTTCCCGGTTATGGAGCTGCGAATCCATATTTCGGACGCTTTGCATCTGCACCAACTGCAACTGTGATAGGCGATGCAGTTTCTCAGGCACCAACATTTTTTACATTGTGGATTGGTGCCAATGATGTACTTTCCTATGCAACATCCGGAGGAGTCGGTGTTTCCCAGGAAGGTAACATTGACCCTAGCACTTATGGGACTAATGATATTACAGATTCTAATGTTTTTGCAAATACATATTCACAACTGGTTGGAGCTCTTACAGCTGGAGGAGCAAAAGGTGTTGTAGCTAATATTCCGGATATAAAGGTGTTACCTCATTTTACCACGGTGCCACATAATCCGGTTCCTCTTGATTCTCTAACAGCTGTTGGCTTAAATGCAGCTTTTGCAGCTTATAATGGCGGTTTACAGAATGTTGTAGATAATACTCCCTACCTCACACAAGAAGAAGCCGATAGGCGAATGATTTCTTTTTCGGCCGGGCAGAATTCGGTATTGATTTTGGATGAAGATTTAACAGACCTGACAGGTGTTAACCCCGCATTGACAAATATGAGACAAGCAACTGCAGAAGATTTATTGGTATTAACATCGTCCTCTTTTATTGGAACTACAGTAGGAGGCAATCCCCAGTTAATAAATGGAGTGTCTGTCCCTTTGGAGGACAAATGGGTGTTGACCCCGGAAGAACAAGAAAATATTGCAACAGCTACTGTAGCATTTAACACCACTATTGCACAGGTTGCTGAAGCCAATGACTTGGCTTTCGTTGATGCTCATAATATAATGAACTTAGTGGCAACCTCAGGTTATGGTTCAGATAACTTCCTTCTTGAGGCCAACCTGGTGACCGGTGGAGCGTTTTCTTTGGATGGGGTTCATCCTACTGCAAGGGCAAATGCCCTTTTGGCTAATGAATTTTTAAAAGCAATCGATGCGCAATACAGTTCTAATTTTGAAGCATCGGGCAATTTGGTAGATATAGGGAATTACCCGGTTATGTACCCTGCTCAGTTGCCATAGATAAATAGTTTTAAGTTTATTGAAATGCATTTGATGTCCTTAATCAAATGCATTTTTTTATACAGTTATGTTTAACACAAATTAGAATTGAAAAAATATATAATAACACAAAAAAAATTCAATTAAAAACATATCTTTGCACCGCGAAAAAAGCATGAATTCAACTGGATTGGATACGGTATTTTTTCAACATTAATTAGCAAAACATTAAACATTTCAGGAATGTCAAAAGTTACAGGTAAAGTAGCACAGATTATTGGCCCGGTTGTGGATGTCGCATTTGAATCAGGCTCAGAACTTCCCCATATTTATGACTCATTGGAAATTACCAGGAAAGACGGTTCTTTACTGGTTTTAGAAGTGCAGTCTCATGTAGGTGAAGATACTGTTAGAACAGTGTCAATGGATTCAACAGATGGCCTCAGCAGAGGAACCGAAGTTGTAGCAACAGGAAACCCGATACAAATGCCTATAGGTAGCGATGTTTACGGACGCCTTTTTAATGTTATTGGCGATGCTATCGATGGTTTGGGGAATTTACCAAAAGCTGGTAAAGACGGACTCCCAATTCACAGGGAAGCGCCAAAATTTGAAGACTTGTCAACTTCTACAGAAGTTTTATTTACAGGGATTAAAGTAATTGACCTCATTGAACCATACGCTAAAGGTGGTAAAATTGGTCTTTTCGGAGGTGCCGGAGTAGGTAAAACAGTATTAATTCAGGAATTGATTAACAATATTGCAAAAGGTCATGGGGGATTATCGGTATTTGCCGGTGTAGGTGAAAGAACACGTGAAGGGAATGACCTTTTAAGAGAGATGCTTGAATCCGGTATTATTAAGTATGGTGATGAATTTCTTCACTCCATGGAAGAAGGCGGATGGGACCTTTCTAAAGTTGATAAAAAAGTGATGAAAGAATCGAAAGCTACTTTCGTATTCGGCCAGATGAATGAGCCTCCTGGAGCACGTGCAAGAGTTGCATTGTCCGGATTAACTATAGCAGAATATTTCCGCGACGGTGCCGGAGATGCACAGGGAAAAGACGTACTTTTCTTTGTTGACAATATTTTCCGTTTTACACAGGCAGGTTCTGAGGTATCGGCACTATTGGGTCGTATGCCTTCTGCGGTGGGATATCAGCCTACATTGGCGACCGAAATGGGTGCCATGCAGGAGCGTATCACATCAACTAAAAAAGGATCAATTACATCTGTACAGGCAGTTTATGTGCCTGCGGATGACTTGACTGACCCTGCACCTGCAACAACTTTTGCTCACCTCGATGCAACAACAGTATTATCCCGTAAAATTGCTGAGCTTGGTATTTATCCTGCTGTGGATCCTTTAGATTCTACCTCAAGGATCTTAAGCGCTGATATTTTAGGAAATGAACATTACGATTGCGCACAAAGAGTAAAAGAATTATTACAACGCTATAAAGAACTTCAGGATATTATTGCTATTCTTGGGATGGAAGAACTTTCGGAAGAAGATAAATTGGCTGTATCACGCGCAAGAAGGGTACAACGTTTCTTATCTCAACCATTCCACGTGGCAGAGCAGTTTACAGGTATACCAGGAGTATTGGTAGATATTAAAGAAACTATCAAAGGTTTTAATATGATTATGGACGGTGAATTAGATCACCTTCCAGAAGCAGCTTTTAACCTTAAAGGTACCATAGAAGAGGCTATCGAAGCCGGAGAAAGAATGTTAGCTGAGGCATAGCCGAAGCTAATGCTGAACTTGTTTCAGCATAATTATCATCAATAGATATTTGTTTAAGAGTTCCTGAAACCCCCGAAGTGTCGGGGCAGGAATACAAATAAAATGTATGTATTTAGAAATAGTAACACCCGAAGCAACGCTTTTTAAAGGAGAAGTAAGGTCTGTGGCCGTACCCGGTATAGATGGTGAATTCCAGATGCTCGATAATCATGCACCAATAGTATCACTGTTAGGCAAAGGAAATGTAAAGGTGTATGGCGACATGAAATTGAGCAGGGAAGTGGTAGCAAAATTTACAAAAGGTGAAAAAGACGTTATGCTTCTGCCCATTAATAGTGGAACAGTTGAAATGAAAGATAATAAAGTAATTGTTTTAGTTGATTAAACAAACAATAATTTAAAAAGCAACCCGATACGTTTTTAACCTATCGGGTTTTTTTATTATAATTGCCCTGTGGATAATTATAAAATCATCTCTGAAGGAAACAGGCCTTTATGGCAGCTTATCTTTGCTGCTTTTTTCTTTGCGTCCATGTTTGTACTTATTGGAATGTTTTTCTATGCATTAGAATATGCAAATGAAGATAAAAAATTTAACGAAAGTTTTAGCCTTATTCAAATGGCAATTTTTGCTTTTACAACAGGGCTGGCTTTCTGTGTTGTTACAGACATTGTTTTTGATCTTAAAGAAAAGAAATATAAAGTTCAGTATTCTGTGGGGCCTATAAGAGTTGGTAAATGGTATAAATTGCCGGAAATTGAATATGTTTCAGTGTTCAGGCAATTGCTTAAAAATGAAGAATATATTTTTGAAGTTAATCTATGGTATGGCAAGAATAGACATTTTAATGTTTATAAAAACCTGGAATTGGATATAACTTTTGAATTCGGAAAGCACATTTCTGAAATTTTGGAGGTTGATTTACTTGACGCAACTGTGCCTAACGATTTTAAATGGGTAAAGTAATCCTACTTACTTATCAATTCTTTTTACTATCCAGTTTTCAAACATATTAATAAGTGTATTTATTAATAATATAGCACCGGTGGTAACGGCAAGTTCGAAATACATTCCAACACCGGCCAGGCACCCTATTGCAGAACTGCACCAAACTGTAGCCGCCGTGGTTAATCCTCTAATATCAGTACCCTGCTTTAAAATAACACCGGCGCCCAAAAATCCGATCCCGGTTACAACCTGGCCTATGATCCTGGTAACATCCGTATCTTCATATTCAACAAAATTCAGAGATATAACTACAAAGGCGCAAGCACCTACAGAAACCAGAGTATTGGTTTTTAAACCGGCACTTTTTTTACTTAGCTCCCGTTCAATACCGATCAAAAAGCCTCCTACCATTGCAGCCGAGATCCTTATTATAAACTCGTAGTGTTCCATAAAATGTTATTTCAGTCTAAGTTAAAAAACAGAAAAATAATAGACTTGCTTTTTTACATCAATAATTTATCTTATCAATGTGAATTCAGATGTAATAAACATTTTACCTTATTTTTTTTGTGCTTAAATATCGTATTTTAGCACTATGACAAGGTATCCGCAAAGACTTCAGAAACTGTTGAATGAAAGAAAAGAAAATGATACTTTTCGTCAACTGCCTTCTAAAAATAACCTTGTTGATTTTTCATCCAATGATTATTTAGGATTTTCTAAATCTGGAAAAATTTTTGAAAATACCTTAAAACTTCTAGCAGAGGATAATATTCAAAGCGGGTCAACCGGTTCCCGTTTGTTATCCGGAAACCATAGTTTATATGATGAAGTAGAACGCATGTTATGCGGTTATCATAAAACGGAGGCTGCTTTGGTTTTTAATTCCGGCTACGATGCCAATATTGGTTTTTTTTCATCCGTTCCGCAACGTGGAGACTTCATTTTGTATGATGAATTTATACATGCCTCTATTCGAGACGGAATTAAAATGAGTAATGCAAAAGCATATAAATTTAAGCATAATAATATAGAAGATTTACTTGTTCACATAGAACGTATTCGTAATGCGGGCAATGAAAGCAATGAATTATATATTGTTACAGAATCCGTATTCTCTATGGACGGCGACAGTCCGGACTTAAGTACATTAGTCAACATCTGTAAAAAAAATAATTGCCACCTAATTGTAGATGAAGCCCATGCTGTTGGGGTATTTGGTAAAAACGGAGAAGGATTATTACAGAAAATGGGCATTCAGGATAAGGTTTTTGCCCGGCTCATCACTTTTGGGAAAGCCTTGGGATGTCATGGGGCCGCCGTTTTAGGAAGTAATGAATTAAAGGATTATTTGGTAAATTTTGCGAGAAGCTTTATTTATACCACAGCTTTACCACCTCACTCATTGGCTACAATACTATCGGCTTATAATGAATTATATAGTATTTCTAAGGAAGTAAGAAAGTCGGCTGAAAGTACAAACAGTCTAATAAAGCTTAAGGATAACATTAACCATTTTAAAAATGAATGTAAGACTTTAAACCTGGATCAACATTTCATTGAAAGTAGCTCCGCTATTCATTGTTGTATTATCCCTGGAAATACAAGAATAAAAAGCATAGCTAAAAATCTAAGTGATAAAGGTTTTGATGTCAAACCAATATTGTCACCCACAGTGCCTCGAGGAGAAGAAAGGCTTAGGTTTTGCCTTCATAGTTTTAATTCTGAAAAAGAAATTTCAGATGTTTTAGCACAGTTAGCTACCTTTGTGTCCTAAGGCATAATTCACCATGCAAAAAAAAATATTTGTAACCGGAATCTCTACTGAAGTTGGTAAAACCATTGCCTCGGCTATTATTGTTGAAGCTCTTCAAGCCGACTACTGGAAACCTGTTCAGGCAGGGGATCTGGAAAATTCAGACACCCATAAGGTAAAACTATTAATATCGAATCCAACATCGGTTTTTCATCAAAATAGTTTTGCTCTGCAAACACCTATGAGCCCGCATGCAGCAGCGAGAATCGATAATGTAACAATAAGTCTCAGTAAAATAAAAAAACCCAACACTAAAAATGACCTTGTTATTGAAGGTGCAGGAGGCCTGTTAGTTCCCATTAATGAAAAGGAAACTATCCTGGATATTATTAAATCCGATTATAAAGTAATTGTTGTATCAAGGCATTACCTGGGAAGTATAAACCATACTCTTTTAACAGTGGGGTTGCTAAAATCTAAAGGGTTTCAAGTTTCTATAATTTTTAGTGGTGATGAAAACCCTACATCAGAAAGTATAATTAAAGAAATGACAGGAGTAAATATCATAGGTCGAATTGAAAATGAGCCTTATTTTGATAAAAATGTAATAAAGGAATATGCTGATATTTTTAAAGAGAAACTAGAAAAATTATGATGTTATCTGAAAGGGATAAAAAACATATATGGCACCCGCTTACCCAACATAAATTGCACCCCGACACTATTGGAATTGTAAAGGCAAAAGGAGCCGTTCTCTATGACGAAAACGGAAGGGAATACATAGATGGAATTTCATCTTGGTACACAAGTGTATACGGGCACTGTAATGATTTTGTTATAGATAGAGTCCGGGAGCAGATGCAAAAACTGGATCAGGTAGTTTTCAGTGGGTTTACTCACGAACCTGCAGTAAAACTATCAGAAGAACTTATTAGATTACTACCAAGTAACCAGCAAAAGTTTTTCTTTTCAGACAATGGTTCAACCTCCACAGAAATAGCCATAAAAATGGCTTTGCAATATCATTTTAATAGAGGGGAAAAGAAAAATGTCTTAATTGCTTTTGAAGAGGGTTTTCATGGAGATACATTTGGAGCCATGTCAGTTTCCGGACTGTCGGTTTACAACGGGCCATTCGAAGATTTTTTCTTGAAAGTAGAAAGGATTCCTGTTCCTGATGGCCATAATAACAAAGAAGTTTTAGAACGTTTAAAAAAACTGGTTTCAGAGCAGAAAGTAGCCGGATTCATTTTTGAGCCCCTGGTTCAAGGGGCAGCCGGCATGAAAATCCATGACACAAAAGGACTGGATGATTTAATTGAGTTTTGCAATAAAAATGAAGTAATAACTATTGCCGATGAAGTTATGACAGGTTTTGGGAAAACCGGAAAGCATTTTGCTTCAGGGCATTTAAAAAATAACCCCGAAATTATTTGCCTCTCAAAAGCTTTAACTGCAGGGTTAATGCCTATGGCAATTACAAGTTGCTCTCAGAAAATCTATGATGCTTTTTATAGTGATGAAATTTCTAAAGGATTGTTCCACGGCCATACATATACTGCTAATCCAATTGCTTGTACAGCAGCTTTAGCAGGATTAGAATTGTTACAGTCTCGGAGAATTCAGGACGGTATAAAACGAATTATACACTCGCATGAGGAGTTTGATAAAAAAATAAAAAGCCATCCTAAAGTAGCATCAACCAGACAATGTGGAGTTATATACGCTTTAGACCTTGAAATAAAAATGGAGAGATATGGAAACATTCGCGATAAATTATTCAATTATTTTATGGAGAATGGTGTTTTTTTACGCCCTTTAGGTAACACTATTTACATTTCCGCCCCATATATTACTACTGAAAAACAAATGCAAAAAATTTATGACACAATTGAATCAGCGATACAAAAAATTATATAACTTAGTATATATGATTTTGAACATGAAATGATTCACCCACATACTGAGCTGCGATTTATTTCGGATGAAGTAGGTCATGGCATTGTTGCTACGCAATTTATACCTAAAGGGACAATTACCTGGGTGCAGGATAAATTGGATATGGTCTATACCCAGGCACAGGTTGATGAAATGTCCGACTACTATAAAAATATCATTGATTATTATACTTTCAGAAACCAAAAAGGAGAACATATACTCTGCTGGGATCTTGCAAAATATGTAAATCATAGTTTTAAGAGTAATTGCTTAACAACTCCTTACGACTTCGAAATTGCTATTCGTGATATTCTACCCGGTGAGGAACTAACAGACGATTACGGATATCTCAATATTGCTAAACCTTTTATACCTAAGGATGAAGGAACTGAAAGAAAGGTAGTGTATCCGGATGATCTTCTTAATTATCATAAACAATGGGACAAAGCTATTGCAGATGCTTTTCAGTTTATTGGAAAAATAAAACAACCATTGTTTAACTTACTACCGGAAAAAACCATCTTAACCATAGAGAAAATCAAAAAAGGGGTAAAACCACTGGATTCTATCTTAATATGCTACTTTTCAGGTTAAGACTTTATTCCAGTAAATTTATCTCTCTGCCAATATTTTCGCCAATAGCATGTTTTACATACATTTCACTGTAATACCATTGGCCATCAATCTTTTCGCCAACAACAAAAACCTTAGCTTTGCCTTTTGGACCTTTGATTGGGACACTTATATTAGCAGTTCCATTATTATTTTCAACTGAAATACTCCCGTTCATAATCCCATCAGACTCAATAGGTTCTCCTAAAAGTTCAACAATTTCCGGATTTTGAGAAGCTTCATAAATGGCATCTTTATAAGGTTGAGACCCCGAAAGAGCTTTAGTTACACCAAAAACAGCAGCACCCAGCCCAAAAATTAGCAGTAAAATGAGCGTCAGACACCCCCCAACCGGTACTACCCATAGCCAGTTTCTTCTAAACCAGCCCCTGTGTTCTATATGTTCTTCCATATTTTTAGGTTATAATATATCTATTAGTAACAGAACTGTTATTTTTGTTTCAAATTAGTAATAAATTGATCAGCGACAAAATCTCTATAACATCTATTAGTTCTATTTCTCCGTTGGGAAATTCAACGGATGAGGTATGGAAAAATTATCTGACGGACTCCCATTTATTAACCGAAAAAAAGTTTAAAGGCCAAAAAACATTCGTATCCGAATTAAGTAATGAAAGCAAGGCAAAGTTAACAAAGCTTATTGAAGATGATAATAATTATAAGGATTTAGATCCAACAGTGCTTTTTGCGATGTATGCATCAAGAGAAGCAGTAAAAAAAGCAGGATGGAATGGTGTAGATAATTTTGGTATCAATATCGGATCTTCCAGGGGAGCTACATCACTTTTTGAAAAGTATCATGAAAGCTTTATTAATAGTCATAAATCTCAAGTTTTAGCATCACCTACAACCACTCTTGGAAATATATCATCATGGGTGGCGCATGATTTACAGACCCGGGGTCCCGAAATATCCCACTCAATCACCTGCTCAACAGCACTTCATTCCTTACTAAATGGTATTGCATGGATAAAAAGCGGGATGGCTGATAAATTTTTAGTAGGAGGTAGCGAAGCCCCACTCACTCCTTTTACAATTGCACAAATGCAAGCCATGAAAATCTATTCGAAATATTCAAATAGTTCTGTGCTGGATGCTGTAGAAGAGTATCCCTGCAGGGCATTTGATTTAAATAAGAATGTAAATACCATGGTACTCGGGGAAGGGGCAGCTGTTGCCTGTTTGGAAAGAGACAATGAAAAGGCTATTGCCATTATAGAAGGAGTGGGCTATGCAACCGAAGTATTAACACATGGTGTATCAATATCAACTAATGCCGATTGTTTTCAAAAATCCATGAAAATGGCTTTGAAAAATACAGATCCCGGTCAGGTTGATGCCATTGTTATGCATGCGCCCGGAACTATAAAGGGGGATATGTCGGAAGTAAATGCTATTAAAAAGATTTTTTGTAACAAAATACCTTTTCTCACTACTAATAAATGGAAGATTGGACATACTTTCGGAGCATCGGGTTTGTTAAGCCTGGAGTTAGCAGTTTTAATGTTGCAAAACCAGAAATTTGTATCGGTGCCCTTTGTTGAATACGATAAAGAACCAAAACAATTAAACAAAATACTCATCAACGCTGTAGGCTTTGGGGGTAACGCTGTAAGTATACTGATAAGAAAGCCTTAGCTCCCCCTTCCCTTCGGGGAGGGGGCCGGGGGCTTATAGGGAACAGAAAAGTTTTTATATTACAAGACTAAACATTAACCAATAATCATATTATGACAGAATGGTTTTCTAACCTGGAATTGTTTTCAAAAATTTACTGGGTTATTGCACTGGTTGCATCATTCATTTTTGTTATCATTTTGGTAACTACTTTTATGGGGGGTGATACAGACGAAACAGAAGGTATAGATACTGAGTTTGATGGTAATACCAGAGCAAGATTTCAGTTCTTCACTTTTAAGAATCTGATTGCCTTTTTTACTATTTTGGGGTGGAGCGGTATAGCCTGTTTAGATGAAGATTATTCCAAGTCAGTTACAGTTATTGTATCTTTGGTATGCGGATTACTTATGATGCTTTTAATGGCTATTTTACCTTATTATAAGAGTAAATTTGAAGAAAGCGATACCCATATACTAAAGAACGCAACAAATACTATAGGTGAAGTTTATTTGCCTATAGGGGCAAGACGCAGTAAAATTGGAAAAGTACATGTACGGTATAAGGGTGCTTTAAGGATGGTAGACGCATTGACTGATTCCGAAACTGATTTAAAATCAGGAGTTGTAATCAAAGTAAAAGAAGTGACCCAAAACGGTACTTTAATAGTAGAATCTGTAAACAACTAACTATACGTTATTGTAAATTATACTTCAGGGCAAAGGGTTTGCTGTTCTGTGTCTGCAACAGCAGTTTTTTTTTGAATAAATCTATTCATAATTTAAAAAGCAATTGTAAAGTAAAAACAATTGTATTTCCTATTTTAGCTATAATTTTGATATTCATTAACGAATGAAAGAAATAAAAAGAACAATTTTATTTACAGGACTTATGCTTCTATTCTTTTCGTGCGACATTATAAATAATAATGATAAAACCGAAAAGCTTTCCGATGACGCTTTTAAGGAAGTGAATATTAATAATGAATATAGTATTTTGCTGCCAAAATATTTAAAGAAAACAGCGAACTTAAATGAAAATGCGTCTCTCCAATATCAAAATATCTTTAGAGAAACATATGTAATTGTTATTGATGCACCTAAAGAAGAGTACATTACTTTATTTAAAGAACTGGAATTATATGATGAAGGTCTTACACCATTTGAAAATTACGTTAAGTTTCAAAACGAACATTTCTCTAATTCTATAGAAGAACTTATTTACGACTCTGGTTTTTCAGATAATAAAATAAATAATTTGCCTGCTAAATTCAGGGAGTTACAAGCTAAAGTTTCGGGAATAGATTCTGAAATTAGTTACTGGAATACACATTTAGAAAGCGATGTAAAGATGTATACCATTATGTGCTGGACACTTTCGGAAAGGCAAAAGAAATATGATGATACTTTTACAAAAGTGATAAATTCATTTAAAATATTATAAATTCTCACAGTTTAATTGGTTGAATAAAATTTAATTTATGAGTGGAATTAGGCATGATTGGACAAAAGAAGAAATTCTTGAAATATATAATAAACCATTAATGGAGTTGTTATATGAAGCCGCAACAATACATCGTGAACATCACGATCCGAATACGGTGCAGGTTTCAACCTTACTTTCCATTAAAACAGGAGGTTGTCCCGAAGATTGTGGTTATTGCCCTCAGGCAGCCCGATATCATACAAATATTGAAGGAAATGATTTAATGAGTATTCAGCAGGTTAAGGCTCAGGCACTCCGGGCTAAATCATCCGGGTCTTCAAGAGTGTGTATGGGTGCTGCATGGCGGAATGTAAAAGATGGCCCTGAATTTGAACAGGTGCTTGAAATGGTTAGAACAATCAATAAACTCAATATGGAGGTGTGTTGTACACTGGGAATGCTTACCGAAAACCAGGCACACCGTTTGGCCGAAGCAGGCTTATACGCGTACAATCATAATTTAGATACATCCGAAGAGTATTACAAAGAAGTTATTTCTACACGTGGTTTTGAAGACAGGCTAAAAACCATAGATAATGTACGAAAAACAAATGTAACGGTTTGTAGTGGTGGGATTATTGGTATGGGAGAAAAAATTGAAGACAGGGCAGGAATGCTGGTAGCACTCTCTACTTTAAACCCCCAACCGGAATCGGTGCCTATTAATGCATTGGTGGCCGTAGAAGGCACACCTATGGAGGATGAAAAACCGGTAGAAATATGGGAAATGATACGCATGGTAGCTACCACCAGAATTGTTATGCCTGAAACACAGGTAAGGCTCTCTGCCGGCCGGACTCAAATGAGTAGGGAAGGTCAGGCTCTGTGTTTTTTTGCCGGAGCTAATTCAATTTTCGCGGGAGATAAATTGTTGACTACTCCCAACCCGGATGTTAATGAAGACATGGAAATGTTTAAAATGCTTGGACTTAACCCACAAAAACCATTCATTAAAAAAATGCAGCCGGAAACTATTGAAACGGAAAACTCTCAGTTTAAACCTTTAGGGGAAAAGCCAAAGTGGAGCAGACCGCAACACAGTATAGACCGAAACGAACAGGCAAAGAGAAAAATTAAACCAGCAAAAACAACAGATTAATTTTTCATTGCATTAAAAAGCTTTTTATTATTTTTATATAATAACATTGTTGGTCGTAAATGAAATTAACTGAGATACAACGCGTAAAAACTATTTCAAAAGAGGATTTTATAAATAATTATGTGAAGCCTCAAATACCTGTTGTAATTGAACAACTTACCACAGAGTGGCCTGCTTATAAGAAGTGGCACTTTAATTATATTAAAGAGACTGCCGGAAATAAAATGGTGCCGCTTTATGACGATAGGCCTGTAAATTATGAAGAAGGCTTTAATGAACCTCATGCACGGATGAAAATGAGTGAATATATTTCGTTATTGGAGCGTGAGCCAACTAAATATCGTATTTTTCTTTACAATTTAATGAAAGAAGTTCCCCAACTTCAAGAAGATTTTCAATGGCCGGATTTGGGCCTCAGGTTGGTAAAACAGCTTCCGATGCTCTTTTTTGGTGGTGAGAATAGCAAAGTATTTATGCATTTTGATATTGATTATTCCAATATTCTGCACTTTCATTTTCATGGAAAAAAACGATGCGTAATTTTACCTCAGGATCAGTCAAAATACTTGTATAAAATCCCCCATGCTTTAATTTCAAGAGAAGATATTGATTTTGATAATCCTGATTATAAGAAATGGCCGGCACTTAAATATGCCGAAGGTTATGTAGCGAATTTAAATCATGGTGAGATGCTTTATATGCCCGAAGGCTATTGGCACTACATGAAGTATTTAACTCCTGGCTTTTCTATGAGTTTAAGATCTTTTCCAAGAAGCTATAAGAATTTGGCAAAAGCAGCATATAATGTTTTTATAATGCGTTATTATGATAATTTTATGCGTAAAAGAAAAGGAGAAGAATGGATAAGCTGGAAAAATGAGCAGGCCATAATAAATACCCATAAAGAGCTGGGGATAATTTAATTATTGAGATTACTGAATTAATTCATTTACCCTGTCATATACTAATTGAGGCTCCCAGCCGCGATATAATAAATATTCGGCCAACTTTTTTTTTCTTTTTAATGGATTCTCCTCATTTATTTTAGAAAGTTTTTTTTCTGAAAGTATGTTAAATGCCCTGAAATACTCGCCATCAGGAATTTCTTTTAAAGCACTGTTTATAATATATTTAGAAATATCTCTTATTTTTAGTTCTCTAACTATACGCTGTTTTCCCCATTTTTTAATATTAAATTTACCCCGGGCAAAGCTTTTTGCAAAACGTTCTTCATTTAAAAAGTTATTTTCAATGAGATGGTTTATTACGGTGTCTATTGCCAATGGGATCATTCCCATATTCTTTAGTTTGTTTCTCACATCCATATGACAACGTTCCTGATATGCACAATAATGTTCCAGCTTTTTAATAGCTTCGTTTACAGTAAAAGTTTTGATTTCGTTCATTTAACTCTCTTATAATTAAGGTATACAGTTGCAATCAGGTGCCTAATTTGCCTATCCATTACTCTAAGTGGGTTTTTGTAAAGAGATACTTTGCTAAGTTAAATTGAAGTATTCAACATTGCAAATTTATTTTTTGTGAGAATATAAAGTTCAGGATAGAAACAAAAAAAGCGGCCAATTGGCCGCTTTCAGGTTTTAATTTTTTATAAGATTACCACTTTTGTCTTTAAAGTGATACTCAAGATACGTGTAAGCATCTCTTGGTACGATTTTGACCCATTTTTTGTGTTCTAAAAACCATTTAGAACGCACGGATGGAAATCCTTTAGTTAAATATGCTGCTATAAAAGGGTGCGTATTCAATACGACACCATTATTATGGCTTTGGATAATTCTTTCAAGATCAGATTTGATTTTATCAATAATACCAATCGGGGCTTCTATTTCACCTCCGAGTCCCTGAGGATTTTCCTCACGGGTTTTGATGTTCATTTCCGGTCTTACTCGTTGTCTTGTAATTTGTATGAGTCCAAACTTACTTGGTGGTAATATTTTATGTTTGGCCCTGTCGTCTTTCATTTCATCTCTGAGATGATCGAAGAGTTTTTTTCTGTTATCTGGATTAGACATATCTATGAAATCAATAACTATGATTCCCCCCATATCCCTAAGTCTCAATTGCCTGGCAATTTCTGTTGCAGCAATTAAGTTTACTTCTAAAGCAGTATCTTCCTGAGTTTTTGCTTTATTAGACCGGTTACCGCTATTTACATCTATAACATGGAGTGCTTCGGTATGTTCAATAACCAAATAGGCACCCTTGCTCATAGAGACGGTTTTACCGAAAGAAGTTTTTATTTGTCTTTCGACTCCAAATTTTTCAAAGATAGGTAGTGACGATTCGTACAATTTTACAATGGATTCTTTTTTTGGTGCAATTTCCTGCACATAATCTTTAATTTGATAATAAAGGGCTTCATCATCCAGATAGATTCCCGTAAAGGAATCATTAAAAACATCTCTTACAATTGAAGATGCCCTGGTAAGTTCATCCAGAACTTTAGCGGGATGATGCGCCTGTTTAATTTTTTTGCACATTGCTGTCCATTTGTTCAGCAAATTTTGCATGTCTTTGTCTAGCTCTGCTACTTTTCTGCCTTGTGCTACGGTACGTACTATAATACCAAAACCTTTTGGTTTGATACTTTTTACAAGTCTTTTTAACCGGTCTTTTTCTTCTTTACTTTCTATTTTTTGTGAAACAGAAATTCGGTCAGAAAAAGGAACTAAAACCAAGTAACGTCCGGCTATTGAAAGCTCGGAACTTATTCTCGGCCCTTTGGTTGAAATAGGCTCTTTTACAATTTGTACCAATATAGACTGGTTGGCTTTTACTACATCAGTAATCACACCATCTTTATCTATATCTTTTTCAAATGGAAAATCCTTAAGGGAAAAGTCCTTTAATTTACCTGTGCTTACACGCTTTACGAATTTTAATAAAGATGAGAGTTGCGGACCCAGGTCATGATAATGTAAAAAGGCATCTTTTTCATACCCTACATTAACAAAAGCTGCATTAAGCCCGGAAACAGGTTTTCTTATCTTGGCAAGCATAATATCACCAACAGAAAATTTACTGCTACCTTCTTCTTTATTTAATTCAACTAGTTTTCCATCCTTTAATAAGGCAAAATCAACATCAGAGGAACTAGTTCTTATAATTAGTTCTTTATTCACTCTGTATTAGATTTTTTTCCACCCCGGTTTTATTTTTACGGGACAGATGGATTAAACAATAATTCTACAGGTTTTTTAAACCAGTATTTCAATGAACGTTTCTCAAAAAGAAAAAGTAGTTTTAGACTACTTTTTCTTATGACGGTTAGCTCTTCTTCTTTTTTTACGCTTATGCGTGGCTACTTTGTGTCTTTTTCTTTTTTTACCGCTAGGCATAAATTCTTAAAATTTTAAGGTGTTAATTATTTAACTTCTACACTACTTTTAACACCTTCAACAAAAACCTTTGCAGGTTTAAATGCTGGGATGTTATGTGCAGGAATTTTAATGGTGGTGTTTTTTGAGATGTTTCTTCCTGTTTTTTCGGCTCTTGTTTTAATAATAAAACTTCCGAAACCTCGTAGGTATACGTTATCTCCGTTTTCTAATGAATTTTTCACCTCTTCCATGAAAGATTCTACAGTTGCCTGAACGTCGCCTTTCTCTATGCCAAGTTTTTCTGAAATCTTAGCTACAATGTCTGCTTTAGTCATTTTCTTCTTATTTTAGTATTATTTAAGGGGTTGCAAATATATAAATTAATTATACAAAAATTAAAGCCTAAAGAATTAAAATTTAAGTATATAACTCCTAATATAACATTTTATTTTAAATGAGTGAATTTAAAAACAAAATAATTGCCTGGTATTCAGCCAATAAGAGATTTTTACCATGGCGTGAAACTAGCGACCCATACAAAATTTGGTTGTCGGAAATTATGTCTCAGCAAACACGGGTAGAACAATGTTTGCCTTATTACCTCAAATTTACAGAAGCCTATCCTACTGTTTTTGACCTTGCCGGGGCGTCAGAAGAAGATGTACTTAAGCTTTGGCAGGGATTGGGTTATTATTCCAGGGCAAGAAATCTGCATAATACCGCTAAAGTTGTTGCTTGGGAGTTAAATGGCATATTTCCCGGTAATTATAATGGGCTCAAAAAACTAAAAGGTATTGGTGATTATACAGCCAGTGCTATAGCGTCTATTTGTTTTAATGAGCCTGCCCCGGTAGTAGATGGTAATGTGTACAGGGTTTTGTCCAGATATTTCGGAATCGACTTAGCTGTAAATTCATCTAAAGGGATAAAATATTTTAAAGAACTTGCTAAAAAGCTAATTGACCATAATGATCCCGGAACTTATAACCAGGCTTTAATGGAGTTCGGCGCAAGGCAATGTAAACCTCAATCCCCTAATTGTGGGGCATGTCCTTTAAATAACAGTTGTGTTGCCTTGCAACAAAAAACAATCTCTTTATTGCCGGTAAAGATTCGTAATACTAGAATAAAACATCGTTATTTTCATTATCTTATCATTGTAAATGAAAATGAAACTATACTGCAACAAAGAACTAAAAAGGATATCTGGCAAAATTTATATGAATTCCCCCTTATTGAAGGTTCTTCCGGATTAAATGAAGAAAATATTATAGATCATGCCATTTTTAAAAGGCATGTCGGTGAAAATAGATTCATGTTATCCTTGTTTAATGAAAAAGAAATTGTTCATAAATTGTCCCATCAATACATTCATACTAAATTCTGGATTGTAACTTTGCAATCTGAAATTAAAAACGGGATCAAAAAAGCTGGGATCAATGAATATCCTGTGCCGGTCCTTATTGCTAATTTTGTAGAAGCGTTTAATTTTTAAGTAAATTAAATTAATTAAAAACCTTTACAAAAAACATTTGTTTTTGTAAATTACATTCAAATAAACAGAATATGAGTGGCACGTTAAATAAAGTAATGCTTATCGGGCATTTGGGAGATGATGTAAAGATGAATTATTTTGAAGGAGGGAATTGCATAGGAAGGTTTCCTATAGCAACAAATGATTCTTATACAAACAAACAAACTGGCGAGAAGGTTACCAATACGGAGTGGCACAACATAGTTGTGAGAAATAAAGCCGCAGAAATTTGTGAAAAATATCTGAAGAAAGGAGATAAAGTTTACGTGGAAGGAAGACTTAAAAACAGACAATGGCAAGGCGATGATGGAAACATGAGATATACAACTGAAGTTCATGTAACAGATTTTACTTTTTTATCAAATAAAAGTGAATCCCAGTATGGAGGTTCCCAGGAAAATGAAACTCAAAATCAGCAGGGAGCATCAAATAAACCCCAGCAGTCTGTTTCACAACAAGAGCCTCAGGAAGAAGATGATCTTCCATTTTAAGTTTAACTAAATTTTAATTTTTGGACCCAGAGCCCTCGAGTTATTTCATAGTTCTTTTAGGCCTTATTGATACCATATCAATAACTAAAATTGTCATGCTTTTTATATTGCTGTTTTGTTCTGCTGTCATTTCGGGATCAGAGGTAGCACTTTTTTCACTTTCACAAACTGATTTGAATGAAATTGAGGCTACAAAAACCAGTAGGGGCAAGATTATTATAAGTTTATTAAGTAAGCCCAAAAAACTTCTTGCTACCATATTGGTGGGCAATAACTTTATCAATATAGCTATTGTTTTATTATTCAATTCCTTCAGTGAGATTTTTTTATCAGGATTAAACAGTAAAATTTTTGGAGTTGTTGATGTAAAATTTATTGTTGAAGTAATAATTATAGCTTTCATTATATTACTTTTTGGAGAAATCCTTCCTAAAATATATGCCAGCAGAAATAGAGTTAAGTTTGCTTATTTTGTTGCATATCCCTTAAATGTATTAGATAAAGTATTTGTTCCATTAACGCTTCCTATGAGGGCAGTTACCATTTATTTACATGAAAAATTAGGAAAACAAAAATCTAGTTTATCTGTAGATCAGCTCTCACAAGCACTTGAGTTAACTTCAGAACACGATACAACAAAAGAGGAGCAAAAAATTTTACAAGGAATAGTTTCTTTTGGTAATACAGATACCAAACAGGTTATGTGCCCGCGTATAGATATTTTTGCTTTAAATGAGGACACAAAATTTCCAGAAGTTGTAAATGAAATAATTAATAATGGTTATTCCCGAATTCCGGTATATAAAGATAATGTAGATACCATAACGGGAGTATTGTATGTAAAAGACCTTTTGCCATACATTGATCGGAAGGATTTTGATTGGAAAACTTTGCAACGGGAAGCTTATTTTGTTCCTGAGAATAAAAAGCTGGATAATCTGTTAAAAGAATTTCAGGAAATGAAAAATCATTTAGCCATTGTGGTTGATGAATATGGAGGTACTTCCGGGTTGATCACTTTAGAAGATATTATTGAAGAAATTGTGGGTGATATAAGTGATGAATTTGATGATGACGATTTAATCTTTTCAAAACTGGATGATCATAATTTTGTTTTTGAAGGAAAAACAGCACTTAAGGATTTTTACAGGGTGTTGCGTTTGGAAGATGAGAACTTATTTGAAATAAACAAAGGCGAATCTGAAACCATAGCCGGATTTGTGTTGGAAATAGCAGGGGTGTTCCCAAAAAAAGGAGAAAAAATAAAATTTAGCAATTATACATTTGAAGTAGAGGCTTTGGATAAAAAAAGAATTAAACAAATAAAAGTAACCATAGCTTCATGAATATAAAATATTTTTTTTCTACCCTCTGTTTATTTCTCATGATACTTTCATGCAAAGAGGATGTGCTGCCAAAGCCTAATGCAATGCTTCGGTTAGAATATCCCGAAGCAAATTTTAAAACCTTTTCTACAGATTGCCCTTATGAATTTAAAATAAATAACATATCCAGGGTTGTAGATAAAAAAGGCTGTTCCTATAATATTGATTACCCAAAAATGAAGGCCAGTATTTTTATTACCTATAAAAAAATAGATGGTAATTTAGAAGACTTGCTTAGGGATGCTCAAAAGCTCACTTATGACCATGTTGTAAAAGCTGCCAACATTATAGAGCAACCCTTTGTGAATGATGATGACAAAGTATATGGTATGTTTTACCAGGTGAGTGGCAATGCAGCATCTCAATCTCAGTTTTATGCAACAGATAGTCTAAATCATTTCCTTACCGGATCATTGTATTTTTATACAAAGCCTAATTATGATTCCATACTACCGGCGGCAGATTATATTGAAAACGACATCAGAAAGATGATAGAGAGCTTAAATTGGAAATAAAAAGGTCAGCTATATTTTTACAATTAATATAGCTGACCTCTTATAAGTTATGCTGGATTATTTATAATCAAAGATATGTACTTCTTTGTTTTTAGAATAGAGCACTCTTTTTTCTACCTCATCAATTTCATAATTAGGTTTATTGTCAAGGAAAATAAATTTATCTACTTCATTTCCATCATCTTTGTTTACCTGTACTAAATATTTTGTTCCGTCTTTAGATTTTGTATAGTAGAAAGCGTAGTCTCTGGAATCAGAAAATGCACTATGACGGTTTGGATTGTGCAATGCTTCTGCCGCCATTTGAGCGTGTTGACCTGCCTGATATTGATTAACACCTTTCTCGGCTTGAGAAAAACCACCTGTTCCAGGAGGCTTCATTCCAAAAGCTGTTTCTTGTACGCCAGATGCGCCTCCAATACCAACATTATATAAGCCTGCCATCTCATATGCAGAACCTGCTAAACTACCAGCTATAGCCAAAGCGTTTAACCATTTTCTACCGGACTCCCCAGGTTGCTCATAATATTGAGTTTTTAAGACTTCTCCCGTTTTGGATACTATTACATATTCCCAGGGACTACTTAAAAAGTAGTTATTTCCTCTTACTTCAAGCCTGTTAAAATCATTGTGTTTTTTCAATACTAATTTTTGCCCTTTTTCTTCACCCCATCCTTTATCTGGATTTAAAATATATAGTTTTTTTCCATCTAACACAACCAAATTTTTTAATTCTGTATCATAGGTAATTCTTGTCTCTTCGTCTACCCCAAATTTCCAAAGGGCTTTCTTTTGTCCATTTTCATAATAAGAGATCCTATAAGGTGTTGCAATTATACTGCCATTACTATAAACAAACTCATCATAAGTGTCTTCTTCGCCTAATTCTTCAAGAAATTCATTTCCATTGTATTGAGGTTTTTTCCAAAGTTTCTTTCCTTCATTATCAACTAATATATTTCTTGCACCAAAATAAATTTTGTAACCTTCGCTAACTTTTTCAACTTTATTAATATTTCTTTTTTCGTAATCCCTTTTCCAAAGTTTCTCGCCGGAGTTGTAATCATAAATATTTCCTCCTTTTTCATGCTGAATAAACATTTTGCCATCCACATCTTGGGTAAATAGAAAACCTTCATCCAGTCCAATGGGTTTTTTCCATAAAGGTTTTCCTGTACTTGTGTTATAAGCATATATTTTTTTACCCAAAGCGATAAGTTTATTTACATTAAAAGTCATTGCCGCTCCGACCATGGATCCTAATCCTCCTCCAGAGGCTTCAACAGCATATACCACATCTTTTTGTGGGTTTAAAAATAATTTTCCAACTTTTTCTTCTTCATTAAAAATAACATCACCATTAGTGCTATTTACAATTAATAAATTTGATTCTGTGGTAAAGGCGAGATTATTGTTTTTATCTACTACTAAATTATTGAGTTCTCCTCTTTTTTTTGTTTGAATATCTTTTTCCCATTTAATAGAATTTGAAGTTAATTCTATTAGATATAGTTTGTAACTTCCTTTTTCTTCTAATTCACATTGAAAAATGAACGACTGTATTTCCGGAACAATGCTAAAAGAGTTAATAGATTTATAATTTGCTTTATCTAGAATAATTTTTCCGTCACGCGTATCCACTAAAAGATTATCTATAATTAAATAAGGAGAAAATGGAACAGTAGTGTGGATTTCTTTATCTTCTTGGATTGCACCTCCGAAAAGAGATATCCGATCTCCTTTTATTTCCCAAATTTTTGTTCCCTTTTCAGCGTCTAGACCAGCTACGGTTTTTTCAGTAAGCACAATTGGAACCCCGGAAAAATTATGAAGAAATACATCTTCAACCTTAGTGTCAAAGTTTAATTTTTTATCGGCTTCCCTTTGCCCATAACTTAACATTACTGTAAAAAGTAATGTTAGCAGAGTAATTTTTTTAGTCATATTTATAAGATTTAAGAATTTTTTAACATTTGCAATTTAGTTAAAACATTTGAATTGTAAGAATTATATTTCTCAAATATCAATACAATAATCTTACGCAAAACCGTCTTAAGCCATAAGACCTCCAATAGCGTTTCATGCACGCCACCGTAATTTTAAAAACCACGTCCCTTATATTCTTATATTCATTCCAAAAATGATTTGCCTGAATCCGCCGGGAAAAATCCCTGAAGTAGCCCTGTTTAAACGTGAAGCCCTGTAAATTTCATTAGTAATATTTTTGGCATTTATAAATACATTCAGGTTTACCTTGTTCTTAAGCGAAAAATCATAGCCGGCAAATGCATCCATTGTAAAAAATGAGGGTAACTTACCTATCGAACCATCGGCAGATTCATTTGAGAAATTATTAAATTCTGTATATTGCTCTCCCACGTATTGACCACTAATACCTACAGACAATTCTTTAAAGTCATAGTTCATGCCAATATTAAAGTTTACTTTAGGGGTATAAGGTGCATCAGCTTTTGTAACTCCATTATTGCCAAACCGGACAATACTTTGTGATATGTTATCAAAATCTGTTGAGGTGAGTGTTTCTTCTGTGTAAAGTTCTTCTTCTCCGGTATTGTTTAAGGTATAGATTTCATAAGCATCGCGATTATTGTTCACTTTGTTTATAAATTCTTCTCTGGTGGCATCATTATGGATAACTTCAGAGAATAAATCTTTGTCCACTAATCTTCCACTTTTTATTTCTGATCTTAGTAATGTGGCATTTCCGTAGAGACCTATATGGTGAAATTCTAAACGGAGTAAGTCAATATTTAATCCAATTTCCAGGCCTTGCATATTAATTTTTCCAAGTTCCTGAAAAACTTCATTTCTTCCACCGGCATAAAAGTTCTTAATAGTATTATTAAAGTAAGTAACCTGTCCATTAATTTTATCATTTAGCATATTTCCTCTCCATCCAATTTCAGTATTCAGGCTTATTTCCGGATCAATATTTATGCTCTGATTCGCAAAAGGATTGGTCACAATGCCATTCTGCTCAACCAAAAAACCAAAAACTTTAGAAGGAGCTATAAATCCTTTATAAACACTACTATAGACTTCACTGCCATTAAGCTGATAGTCAATAGTGATTCCAGGTAAGAAAATGCTATAGGTGTTAGGTTCACGTCCATCTTTTAAACCGGTTATATCAGGATCCTGAGAAATATCAAGCAAATTTTGGCGGTACATGTCTACATATTCAAATCTCATGATAGGCGTAATACCTAACTTATTGAAATTAAATTCATTTCTTAAATAAGTGGAAACAGACCATAAACCATATTTGATGTCAGAAATCGTATTACCACTTCTGGCCCATCGGGAGCTGTCTGCCCTGATACTTCTGTCTTTGTAACTTTCATTATGGAATTTTAGGCCGACTTCCAATTCATGCTTTTCACCCCATGCTTCCCAGTCTGTAATTAATTTTTCTTCTACCCCTGCTACGGTAAAAAACCATCTACTGTCCGATGTACTTTCCCGTCCGTTATTTACTTGTCCAACTCTTACATAATCATCTTCATTAAATTCCAGGTTCCTCATATAACCATAACGATCATTAAAAATCGCTGCCCCTACATAACTCTCTACTTCTGACGCTCTTATTTTAGTTGTGTTCTGCCTCCACCAGTCGCGCTCAAAATCTGAAGCATATATTTTTGATGTTAAACTTAACGAAGGATTAATTAGCCATTTATGTATAATGTCTAATCCATACCTTCTCATTGTAAATATATCAGCATCAAAGGGGTTTTCAGTAGGGTCAGCCTCAAAAGTAAAAGGTGTTTGCGAACTTAGGGACACCTGATTATCTTCAAATTGGCCGCTAACTTTAAAATATAGTGACTGATTGTTGGAAAGTTTAGCAAATATTTTAGCATTCAGGTTAAGAACTTTTACTGAAGAATTATCTGTAAATCCGTCAAAATTTTTATAGACAGCCTCTACCAGTGCTCCTAAATTATTCCAGGTTCCACCATAAGATAGTAAACCGGTCATATAGTTTCGTTGTCCCCCAATTAACTTTAATCTTAACTCAGGTTTTTCCGGGGGTAGGGCAGTAATGTAATTTACTGCCCCATACATGTTGTTGGGGCCATACCGTAACATATCGGCACCTTTGTAAACTTCAATTGCTTTTACCCGGTCACTTACCGGATTATAATACGCGCCTGGCGCTATATAGGGTGCAGGAGCAGAAGGTGAACCATCTTCCATTAGCAATACTTTTTTGGATCTTCTTCCCCAGGAGCCCCTTATGCTTATATTTGGTCTGTTAGATAAACCCATGTCTCCCACAATATTTACTCCCGGAACCGTACGTAATACTTCCTCAGTATTAATAGGATTCATTTTTAGAATACTGGCAGGGTTTACAGTAAAGTTTGATCCTTTGAAATCACGGCGATAATTTTTAGCCGATGCACTAACAATTATTTCATTCAAACTTGTACTACCGACTATTAATTCAATTGTGCCTAAATCCGTTTTCTCGGGATTAACCATCAGTTTTTTTGGTTCATAACCCAGGTAAGAAATTATAAATTCATATGCTCCCGGATCAAGTGCAATATTAAACCTGCCCTGACCATCTGTTGTTGTGCCTGAAGTTATGCTTTCTGATTTTATTGTTATTTGTGCACCGGGTAAAGGTTGTAGGTGATTGCTTTCTACAATTTTACCTTGAAAAGTAATTTTATCCTGTGCAGTTAAGGTTAAGCTTAATGTGATAAATAAGAAAAGTGAAATAAGTAGTTTGCTATAAGCTAAATGCATTTTAGTTTATTTTTGAAAACCCCGGATATATAATCCGGGATATTCAGTTCTAACCAATAAATATTAAACAGTTTTTTATGCGAATGAATTAATCCGCTCCATCATTCCTAGCTACATCAAGAGTGTATTCTGCCACGTCAATACCTTGCTCTGTGCCAACTTCGGCATCAAACCTCCAATGTATACCACCGTATATCCTGGATACGGCAGCTTCGAGGGCCCATTCTCTGAATAAAGTACCTTCTTCAGGGAAACAGTACGTAAGAACTTCGGCAGCAGCTGCAGAAAATGCGCTGTGGCCCGACGTATAACTAGGAAAATTAGGTGTTCCTGCTATGGTTTTATATCCCGGTATATTCTGAATCGGCCTTGGATAATGGTAGTAGTATTTTGCATCCCAGCAGCTAATTCCGGCATCCATTATTGCCATATTGAGATAAGCAAATACCCTGGCAGACCGTAATGGATTTGTTTTGTATTTTATAAGAAAGTCTTTCGCAAACCTGTTCCAATGCCCGGGTGGTGTATATGTACCCAGTCCATCCTGCCAGAAATTAGCAATTCGTCGCCATTCTTCGTTCATATTATCTTTAAAATAAATTAGCTCTTTAACATTTTCCTCATACTCCGGTGATCCCGGTGCAGGGGGTATTCCCGGCCTGACTGCTTCGACATTGGGAACATTCCACATTTGCACTTGACCAAATAGCGGAGTTAACCCAACGGGCCTGATGGGGATTTCCAGATTATCCCATTGCCATCCAAACCTTTCATACGCTGCAGCTTTTAGAGAGTCTGACACTGCTTTTGGGGCCTGGGCTTTTTTCATACCATCATTTGCCGCCCTTTGAAGTGCAATTTGTGCTACCTCCTGGCCTATATGTTCGCCTGCTTCAATATCACTGTCAACATTTACACCCGCCCATTTAAGACTTTGCATATGTTCCAATGCTTTCTCAGCAAGATATTCCTCTTCCAACGGAAACATGGCTGTTAAGATTTCTCTGGATGAAGTGGCTATAACTGCTCCATCTGAAGGGTAGGAAGGAATGTTATTATCCACATAACCTGAAGAAATCGAATTATCAATTTGAGATGGAGAAGGCCTGTTGTACTCGTATTTGTAATGCCAGGCGGTAATTAATCCGTCAAACTGTGCCACGCTTAAATAAGCCAGTGCCCTGCAGGCATATGGTGGATGCGCAAATGGAAAAGCAGGAGGGCCTTCAGGATTAGCAGGGTTTGGTAATGTATAACTCCCATCGGCATTTGGGCCAGGTATTAAATTATACTTGGCAATCAGTTCCAACGCAATTTCATTCCAGCGCAAAACCGGATTATTCGTCCAGTATTCTACAGCTTTTTTTTGACTGCCTGAAAGGTTTTGAGATCTTAATTCATCTAATTCGGCCTGATAAGTATCCGAAGCGGTACTTACAGGAACATCAAGTGTAATTTGTTCCGGATCGGACAAAAGTACGGGTGACCAGTTACCGCCGTTGGCATCAGGAGATGTAAATTCGTAATGTGAATAATTTGCCTGTGTAGGCAGATCTTTTTCACAGGCAGTGAATAGTATTATCAGAACACCTAAACATATAGTTAATTGTATATAATTTTTCATTGCTAAAGAAGTCTTTTTATTATTTTTTAGATTTTAAAAGCATAGGTAATCCCTACACGGAAGTTTGAAAGTTTGCTGGTGTTTCTACCGTTTATTACCTGTGAATAACCTCCTAAAACACCCAAACCGCTTATATTTTTAAAATAATATTGTGCCATAAAATCAATCTGATCGAATTCCACTTTGTTGGTAGGCTGAGCAGCATTGTATGAACGGATGTCATCTCCATCAGTTGATTTAAACCCTGTATATTTAGCCTCCAATATGAGTGATTTATTAAAGAATTTTTTACCAAGAACTATGTCGTAATTCCACGCATCCGGGACATCCATCCAGGCGGTATAATAACTCCCGTTGTTGTAATAATAATCTCTTTCAGCCTTTGTATAACCTCTCCATAAATACGATACAGAAGATCTGGCATAGAGCCCGTTATCAAATTGATAATTAACAATGCCTCTCAGGTTCCATACATCGGCTCCTGAACCTATACTATAAGGCATATAATCAGAAAGGTAATTGGAGAGTGGTGTAGAATAACCTAATGTTCCCAGCACAGCAAGGTTGCCGGGTCCCATTTGTTTATTTATAATTTCACCCTTAAGTGCAAAACCCAAATCCTGAAGGCCGTCAACGCCGATAAACCGTCCTCCGTTCGGTTCAGTGGAAGTTGTCATTACGTAAGGTAAGGAAACAATTAAGTTAAGTTTATCCAGAATACCAATAGCCACCATGTTCATTATAACACGGCGATTAACAGTTTCAATGGTAGCATTATTTCGTAAAGACTCCCCTTCCCAATATTCGTCAAAAGATCCGTAATTATGGACAGATGCCAGGCATATCTGGCGCTTTTTCATCATAATTGCATCTGATGGTGTTTGAGAATAAATAAAATTTGATGTTAAGACAATAAAAAATAGAGGCAAGACTACGCTGAAAATAGTTCTCATTGTTAGTTTTTTGATTGATTGATTGATTGTTGATTTCAAAACTAGACGGTGGGATAATAGAATGGTAATTTTTTATATGAAACCATATAATAAAATGATGAATCCACTTTTTGAAAGGACGAAAAGTTTTAGCGCAGTAGGAGAACAGAAATTTTTCCGTGTTATAAATAAGGGATATTTACACTGTAAAGGTTATTTAGCAATCGGAGCTGTTAAACAATGCTCCGGAATGCCAAAACCATTAACCAATGCATCTACATGCGGACGAAGTTCGGTGCACAACCGCTCTACCCGTTGGCGTATTGCTTTGGATTTGTTACTGCTTATATAGCCGTGTTCCAAGTACCAGGCGGCATTCTCATGAATTTCACTCAGGGCAAAAAGAGTACCCATTTTGGTGAAAAGAAACTTCATTGTATCATCGGCAACAGCCTTTACAAAGTCAACGTAAATTTCATAGGATAATTGAGCACTATACGCTTTACCTAACGTGACTAAATGTGTTTGCACTTTTAAAAAAGCCTGGCTTGCAGGCATTCCTTTTTTAATATATTCCTTTAAACGCATGGCTGCCGAAAAAGTCAACCGCCTGGTCCTGTATTGCAAGGCGTCCAGGTGAAAGTCAGAATCAAAAAGATGTTCTTTGTCGTATTTGTTGGTGAACAACGGATTAAAAGTTACAAGTGTATCCGTAATCTGAGTTTTCAGAAAATTGAACATATCATTCCGGTTGTCACTATTGAATTCTGTGCGAAAATCGGTGAGAATGCCCTTTGCTGCTAATTGTAGTAACACAGTATTGTCCCCTTCAAAGGTTGAAAAAATATCGATATCCCCTTTTAAGTCCGGGATCCTGTTTTCCAACAGGTATCCTTTGCCCCCGCAAGCTTCCCTGCATTCCTGTATCGTATCAGTGGCAAACCAGGTAATACATGCTTTCAGGGCAGCAGCCTGGGTTTCAATTTTACGCCTTTCTATTTCATCCGAATTCGTATAGCGTTTTAACAAATCATCCAAAACAATATGATACACATACGATTTTGCTATGGGAACAATAAGCCTGAGCTGATGCGTGGGATAATCCATGATCAGGTCTTCCTGTATTTTTTCATCACTGTTAAACTGCCTTCGCTTTAAGGCGTACCTTACAGCAATTGTTAAACTCATTTTAGCTCCGCTGAGTGCACCTTTGGCAACACAAATACGTCCGCCAACCAGGGTGCCGAGCATTGTAAAAAATCTTTTATCCGGGTTCTTTACGGGCGATTGGTAATTACCGTTGTTATCAATGCTTCCAAACCGGTCCAACAGGTTTTCGGCCGGTACGGTTACATTATTAAACCATATTTTGCCATTGTCTACCCCATTTAATCCGAGCTTATAACCATTGTCTTCAATCCTGATTCCGGGTAATAACTTACCGTTCTCATCCCGTAAAGGCGTTAAAATAGCATGTACCCCTTCATTTTTACCGTTTACTATGAGTTGAGCAAATACTGTTGCAATTGTAGAGTGAAGGGCATTGCCTATGTACTCTTTGTTATCATCTTCCCCGGGTGTGTGAATTACTATACTGTTTGTTTCTTTTACGTATGTAGCGGTAGTTCTGATTCCCCTTACATTCGATCCGTGCCTGGTTTCCGTCATGGCAAAGCAACCCAGCAATTTGGCTTCCCCTGTATCTTTTAAATAAATGTCATGATGTTTTTTAGTTCCAAGGTTATAAATACTTCCACCAAATAATCCAAATTGGACTCCGAATTTTATAGCAAGGCTTCCATCAATATAAATCAGGTTTTCAAAAATACTCCCGTAAGCAGGCATATTATCTATTCCTCCGTATTCTCGTGGATAAGCCATAGCCCCATAACCATATTTGGCAAGATGGGTAACCTGTGCAAGGACTTTTAACCTGAACTCATCCTTATTTCTGTGAATATCCCATTTAAAGATAGGTTCAGATAAAAAACATCTGAATTTATTTATATGGGTTTTATTTTCTCCTTTCAACAAATCGTCAATAGCATCGGCATTATAAAAATTGGCGGTCTTTTTCTGGTCAACTTCTATTTCAAACAGGTGATGGTAGTGATTAGGCTGAATTCCCAGATTCACTTCTATTGATTTTAACTGTAAATTTATTTCTGCACCATTCTTCGAAACCCCGGCTAATTTTTGACTGAACGCAGTTAGGGGATACGGGTCGCTTTCAACTAGTTTTACATTTGAATTGTCGATTAGGCTTTTCCACTCTTTTATTGTTTCACTGGAAGGAGGTTCACTGGTATTTAGCCAATTTTCAATTTGCCTTTTTTCTTCCAGGGTAATAGAATCTTCTTCCAGAGCTCTCATCACTACAGATATTTCTGAAGGGGATAGAAGATCATCGGCCCAGATAACATATAAAAACGGAATATAATGTAATATTCCGGTGGGGTAACCTGATTTTTTCATGCCTTTAAATTACAACTTTATAACTTTTCTAAAGATCTAAACGCTGAAAAAGTTTTTTATGGTGTTTTCTTCTATCTTTGTTATGAAACCCAAAATTTACAGATATACATAAACTCATAAATTCGAAATTTGGATATGTTTCATCTGGCGAACTACAGGTATAGACTGTATTAATTCCGGGTTTTTAAGTTTTATGTTATGAATGAATATTTAGACCCTACAGGAGATAGCTTCTCTCCTGAAGAAATTGATATTGAAAAAGCCTTACGTCCGCTTACTTTTGATGATTTTGCCGGACAAGATCAGGTATTGGATAATTTAAAGGTGTTTGTGCAGGCGGCGAATCAACGGGGTGAAGCACTAGACCACACCTTATTTCATGGCCCCCCGGGCTTGGGAAAAACCACGCTCGCGCATATTTTAGCCAACGAACTGGATGTGAGTATTAAAATAACTTCAGGCCCTGTTTTAGATAAACCCGGTGATTTAGCCGGCTTACTTACCAACCTGGAAGAAAGGGATGTATTGTTTATTGATGAAATCCACCGTTTAAGCCCGGTTATTGAAGAGTATCTCTATTCTGCTATGGAAGATTACAAGATTGATATCATGATTGAGAGTGGACCCAATGCACGTACGGTCCAGATTAATTTAAATCCGTTTACACTCATCGGCGCAACTACCCGATCCGGTTTATTAACTGCACCTATGCGCGCCCGTTTTGGCATTCAGAGCAGGTTGCAGTATTATTCTACTGAGTTGTTATCTGATATCGTTCAGCGAAGCTCTTCTATTTTAAAAGTGCCTATTTCTATGGAGGCGGCCATTGAAATTGCCGGACGAAGCAGGGGAACACCCCGTATAGCAAACGCTTTACTAAGAAGGGTACGGGATTTTGCACAAATAAAAGGGAATGGAAAAATTGATATTGAAATATCCAGGTACGGATTAAAAGCACTGAATGTTGATACCTATGGCCTGGATGAAATGGATAATAAGATCCTTTCTACAATTATAGATAAATTTAAAGGAGGACCTGTAGGGATTACAACCCTGGCTACGGCTGTTTCCGAAAGTGCCGAAACAATAGAAGAAGTGTACGAACCCTTTTTAATTCAACAAGGATTTATAATGCGAACCCCACGCGGACGAGAAGTCACCGAACTGGCGTATAAACACCTCGGTAAAATAAAAGGAGGGATACAGGGAGGACTGTTTTAATTTATGATTTTTGATTTCAGATTTATGATTTAAAATTTATTTGTGAATTCTACAGATTTAAAAAATAGAACTAAAATTTTAGCATTATCCATTATTGATTTGGTTGAAAAAATGCCAAACAATATTTCCGGTAAGGTAATTTCAAATCAAATTGTAAGAAGTGGTACTTCAGTCGGAGCCAATTACAGAGCGGTTTGCAGAGCAAGGAGTGATAAGGAGTTCCTGGCAAAATTAGGAATCGTTATTGAAGAAATAGATGAAACAATTTTTTGGTTAGAGTTGATTGAATCAAAAAAATGGATTACAGAATCAGAAATTAAAGAACTTATTATTGAGTCAAATGAGTTAACTTCAATTTTTGTCAGTTCAGCAAAAACAGTAAAGAGACGATTAAACCAATCATAAATCAGAAACCATAAACCCTCAATAAGCACATTAATATGAAATCATCAATCAGAAATATCAATTTTCAATTTGAAGCAAACTGTCTCAAAAATAGTAAAGGGACAATTAAACAAGAAATAAATCCTAAATCATAAATCTGAAATCATCAATCCTAAATACCAATTTTCAATTTTTCAATTTGAAGCAAACTGTCTCAAAAATAATAAAGAGACAATTAAACAAATCATAAATCACAAATCTGAAATCATCAACCCTACATACTGATTTGATCAAATCCGAAGCAAAACGTCTCGGCTTTTTATCGTGTGGAATTTCGAAAGCTGAATTTTTAGAAGAAGAAGCCCCCAGGCTCGAAAAATGGCTGGAAAACAATATGCATGGCGAAATGCGGTACATGGAAAACCATTTTGATAAGCGGTTAGACCCCAGGTTGCTTGTTGACGGAGCAAAATCTGTTATTTCATTATTGTTGAATTACTACCCGTCTGAAACCCAAAAAGACCCCGAATCGCCGAAAATTTCCAAATATGCATACGGTACCGACTACCATTTTGTAATAAAAGATAAATTAAAGCAGTTGTTACATTTTATTCAGGATGAAATAGGCGAAGTAAACGGAAGGGCGTTTGTAGATTCTGCCCCTGTACTGGATAAAGCCTGGGCTGTAAGAAGCGGATTAGGATGGATGGGAAAGCATAGTAATGTACTTTCCAAGCAAACCGGTTCTTTTTATTTTATTGCAGAATTAATAGTTGACCTGGAGCTGGAATATGATGCCCCGGTAACCGACCATTGCGGAAGTTGTACAGCATGTATAGATGCATGCCCTACAGATGCTATTGTAGAGCCTTATGTGGTTGATGGAAGCAAATGTATATCCTATTTCACGATCGAATTAAAAGATCAGCTTCCGGTAAGTTATAAAGACAAATTTGATGATTGGATGTTTGGCTGCGATGTATGCCAGGACGTGTGTCCATGGAACAGATTTTCAAAATCACATAATGAACCTTTGTTTAATCCGCATCCCGATTTGCTGAGTATGACCAAGAAAGATTGGGAAGAAATAACGGAAGATGTTTTTAAAAAGCTGTTTAAAAAATCTGCGGTAAAACGAACTAAATTCTCCGGTTTAAAAAGAAACATCACTTTTCTAAAAAAATAATTTTCTCACCCTGAGAGAAAAGGAGTTTTAGATTTCGCTTTTTGTTCATTAAATTTTGAATTGGAGCAAAAAATATTCCCAACTTATTACCGTTTACTTCTTAATCCGGCAAAGTGCTACTTTAATTTTTAGCAATAACCTTATAAAAGACATTTGTATAACCGGATACCCTTTTTAAAAGTAAAAGTATTTTCCCTTGCAATACTAACCATGTAGAATAATACTTTTACCTTTGTGTTTCAACCAAAACATTAAAAATGAGCGAACAAAGTAGAAGACAGGATGCTTTAGATTACCATTCCAAGCCTCAACCGGGAAAAATAAAAATTATCCCAACAAAAAAGTACGCTACCCAGCGTGATCTTGCACTGGCATATTCACCCGGAGTTGCCGAACCTTGTCTTGAAATTGCAAAAAATAAAAGTGATGTTTATAAATATACAATCAAAGGAAATTTAGTTGCAGTTATATCAAACGGAACGGCCGTTTTGGGTTTAGGCGATATTGGACCCGAAGCATCAAAACCGGTTATGGAGGGTAAAAGCCTTCTTTTTAAAATATTTGCGGATATTGATGCAATGGACATTGAGGTTGATACTAAAGATGTTGAGAAGTTTATCGAAACAGTAAAAAATATTGCACCAACCTTTGGAGGGATTAACCTTGAAGATATTAAAGCACCGGAAGCTTTTGAAATAGAGAGAAGACTGAAGGAAGAGTTGGATATTCCCGTTATGCACGATGATCAGCACGGTACAGCCATCATTTCGGCGGCAGCATTACTGAATGCTGTAGAGATAGCCGGGAAAAAAATGAAGAATGTGAAAATTGTAGTAAGTGGCGCCGGTGCGGCAGCAGTCTCTTGTACCAAACTCTATCTTGCATTAGGGGCAGATGTGGAAAATATTGTTATGTTAGACAGTAAAGGCATCATCAGAAAAGACCGTGAAAACTTATCAGGCGAAAAGCTGGAGTTTGCTACCGCCAGAAAAATAGATACCCTGGAAGAAGCAATGAAAGGAGCCGATGTGTTTATCGGGCTTTCTATAGCGAATATAGTCTCGCAAGACATGTTAAAATCAATGGCAAAAAATCCAATAGTATTTGCAATGGCCAATCCGGATCCTGAAATTTCCTATGACCTTGCCATTGCCACCCGTAAAGATATCATTATGGCTACAGGCCGTTCTGACCATCCTAACCAGGTTAATAATGTACTCGGTTTTCCTTTTATTTTCAGAGGTGCATTAGATGTCCGCTCTACAAAAATAAATGAAGAAATGAAACTTGCTGCCGTGAAAGCATTGGCCGAATTGGCCAGGGCACCGGTTCCGGAACAGGTAAATATAGCCTATGGTGAAACCAAACTTATATTCGGAAAAGATTACATAATTCCAAAACCTTTTGATCCCAGGTTAATTCATACAATTCCACCGGCAGTAGCTAAAGCAGCCATCGAAAGTGGTGTGGCTACTGAGCCTATTACAGATTGGCAGAAGTATGAAGACGAACTGATGCAAAGGCTGGGAGGTGACAATAAACTGGTACGTTTACTGCACGACAGGGCAAGAACAGACCCAAAACGAATTGTTTTCCCTGAAGGTGATCAACTTGACGTGCTTAAAGCAGCTCAGTATTTAAATGATGAAGGAATTGCAAAACCAATTCTTTTAGGGGATAAGGAAATCATTGATGAATTGATGAAAGAAATTGAATTTGATTCTCCCGTCCAGATAATAGATACAAGATCCGATGATCATGAAAAAAGGAAACAGCAATATGCAAAGAAATATTGGGATGCCCGTAAACGAAAAGGTGTAACCCTCTACGATGCTGAGAAAAAAATGCGTGAGCGCAATTACTTTGCCGCAATGATGGTTAATGAAGGAGACGCTGACGGATTGATATCAGGATACACAAGAGCCTACCCAACAGCGGTGAAGCCTATGCTCGAACTTATTGGTAAAGCCAACAATGTTTCTAAAGTAGCTACCATGAATCTTATGATGACCGAGAGAGGCCCTATGTTTTTGGCCGATACATCAATAAATATAGATCCTACTGCTCGTGAAATGGCTAAAATAACCCACATGACAGCTATGGTGGCAAATATGTTCGGTATAGAACCTGTAATTGCAATGCTATCGTATGCAAATTTTGGGTCTTCAAAAGATGATAAGGCTTCAAAAGTAGGGGATGCAGTAAAGTACTTACATAAGTACTATCCTGAAATTATAGTTGATGGAGAGTTACAATCCGATTTTGCTCTAAATGCTGAGATGCATCAGAAAAAATTCCCGTTTTCCAAATTAGCGGGGAAAAAAGTAAATACACTTATTTTCCCAAATTTAGATTCCGCAAACATAACTTATAAATTAATGAAAGAAATGTTTAGAGCAGAATCTATAGGGCCAATTATGTTAGGAATGAAAAAACCGGTTCACATACTACAACTGGGAGCAAGTGTGGAAGAGATAATTAACATGGCGGCTGTAGCCGTAGTAGATGCCCAGGAAAAAGAGAAAATTAACAGTGAAGTTTAATAGTTGTCAAAATCAATTTTTATATTGCCAGTCTCTAACTAGTTAAATCATACTTTAATGATATCTCACCTAAATGGAAAATTAGTTGAAAAAAGTCCAACTGATGTAGTTATTGAATGTGGTGGTGTTGGCTATTTTGTAAATATTTCACTGCATACATATTCAAGTATTGGTAATAATGAAAATATAAAATTATATACCCATCTCCAGGTAAGGGAAGATGCCCATACCCTATATGGGTTTTTTGAAAAATCTGAAAGAGAAATTTTCAGGTTGCTTATTTCCGTTTCTGGAGTTGGTGCCAGCATAGCCCGCACTATGTTGTCGTCAATGTCGCCTGTTCAAATTAGGGATGCTATAGCATTAAATGATGTGCCGGCCATTCAATCTATAAAAGGGATTGGGGCAAAAACAGCACAACGGGTAATTTTAGACCTTAAGGATAAAGTGCTGAAAATATATGGAATTGATGAAGTTTCAGAGCATCAGGACAATACAAGCAAAAATGAAGCGTTATCAGCATTAGAGGTATTAGGATTTTCCCGTAAACAAACCGAAAAGCTTGTGGATAGAATTCTAATACCCAATCCTGATTTAAGCGTAGAAGGGATTATTAAGGAAGCGCTTAAAAATTTATAATTAGTTTGAAAACAGTCAGCAGGACAAAATCATTATCCAGCCTTAAAAAGGTTTTCTTTATTTTAATGTTTTTGGTAGGGAATTTCATTGTGTTTTCACAGGAAGAGGAACAGGATGAGGTTCAGGATACTACACAAACTGGATTTTCTTTGGGAAAATTGGAAATGAAGAACCCCGAAAGTATAGTTTCAAAATATATATATGATCCTGTTTTGGACCGCTATATCTATTCTGAATCTGTAGCCGATTTTGATATAAGATACCCTGTTATTTTAACCCCTGAACAATATTACGACCTCATTCAACAAGAAAGTATGAGGGATTATTTTAAGGATAAAATTGACGCGGTTTCAGGAAACAAAACAGGTAGTGAAGAAGCACGGAAAAATCTGTTACCTCAGTTTTATGTCAATTCTAAATTTTTTGAAAGTGTTTTTGGAGGTAATACCATTGAAGTGATCCCTCAGGGGTCTGTGGCTATGGATTTGGGCATCAGGCTTCAAAAAAATGATAATCCCGCACTATCCCCAAGAAACAGAAACAACCTTTCATTTGACTTTGACCAGCGAATTAGCCTTAGTATGTTGGGTAAAGTAGGGACTAAGCTACAAATAACCGCGAACTACGACACCGAAGCCACCTTCGATTTTCAAAATCTCGTAAAATTAGAATATACTCCCACTGAGGATGATATACTACAAAAAATAGAAGTAGGTAATATAAGCATGCCTTTAAATAGCTCTTTAATAAACGGAGCGCAAAGTTTATTTGGGGTTAAGACACAGCTTAAGTTTGGGAAAACTACAGTAACAGGAATTTTTTCAGAACAACGGTCTCAAAGTAGAAATGTGGTTGCACAGGGTGGTGGAACTATTAGTGAGTATGAAATTCTGGCTTTGGATTATGACGAAGACAGGCACTTTTTCCTGTCACATTTTTTCAGGGATCAATACGATACCGCACTGGCAAATTACCCATTTATAAGAAGTCAGGTTCAGATAACTCGAATTGAAGTTTGGGTAACCAACAGGGTGCAAAGAACAGAAAATGTAAGAAATATAGTGGGTATCCAGGATTTAGGAGAACCTGTTCCCGAAAATACAAGATTGTATGCCCAAACCGGGCAAAATCCTCCCCCCGGGTTTTTTAACAACCCCACATTGGGTGTCCCGAGAAATGAGGCCAATGATTATAACCCTTTTGAAATAGGAGGGTCATCCGTTTTAACAGATGCGATCAGGGATGTTGCCACGGTGGAGTCCGGTTTTGGCTCATTAAACAATCAGGTGAACCAGGGATTTGATTACGCATTTCTGGAAAATGCCAGAAAACTAGAAGAAGGGAGGGATTTCACTATAAATACCCAATTGGGGTATATATCATTAAATCAACGTTTAAGTGGGGATGAAATATTAGGTGTTTCATATCAATATACCTATAATGGAGAAGTATATCAGGTAGGTGAATTTGCTAATGATGGTGTAAATGCGACCGAATTTACTGAAACGAATGGAAGGGTAACTGCTGTAAACTCTCAAAGTTTGGTAGTAAAGCTGTTAAAAAGCAATATCACCAATGTGAGTGACCCTATATGGGATTTAATGATGAAAAATATATATTCCACAGGTGCTTTTCAATTAAGCCAGGATCAGTTTAAACTCAATATATTATATACAGACCCTTCGCCAATAAATTATCTTACACCCGTTGACGAGGCAACCTGGCCCAGTGGGCTGGAAGAGCAAATACTCCTCGATGTTTTTAATTTCGATAGATTAAATATTTACAATGACCCTCAAAACGGCGGGGATGGTTTTTTTGATTATATACCGGGTATTACTGTTGATCCGAGGAATGGACAGATCATTTTTACAAAAGTTGAACCTTTTGGAGAATATTTATATGATCTTTTGGGGGATGCAAGCTTTTATGATGCAGATGACCTGGCTTACAGGAATAATTCAAACCCCAATCAGCTTAAATATGTATTCAGGAACATGTACAGGGAAACCAAGGCTGCTGCGTATGAAGACAGTGATAAAAACAAATTTCAATTAAAAGGAAGGTATAAATCTGAGGGAGGAAGCGGAATACCGTTGGGGGCATTTAACGTGCCCAGAGGTTCGGTAAGGGTTACTGCCGGTGGCAGATTATTACAAGAAGGGATTGATTATACAGTAAATTACCAGGCGGGGACTGTTCAGATTTTAGATGAAGGTTTAAAAGCTTCAAATGTTCCGATCAATGTGTCGGTTGAGAACAATGCTGTTTTTGGGCAGCAAACAAGAAGGTTTACAGGTGTTAATGTAGAACATCAGTTTAATGATAATTTTATGTTGGGAGCTACCTTATTAAACCTAAAAGAAAGACCGCTCACACAAAAAGCAAATTTTGGCGTAGAGCCGGTTAACAATACTATTTTCGGATTTAACGGAAACTATTCAACCGAAGTCCCGTTTTTAACAAGGCTGGTCAATAAATTACCTAATATTGATACCGATGTACCATCAAACTTATCAGTGAGAGGGGAATTTGCCTATTTGATTCCGGGATCTCCTAAAAGTGCTGATTTTGAAGGCGAAACCACAGCGTATTTAGATGATTTTGAAGGAGCACAGTCACTTGTTGACGTAAGGGCCCCTTTAGCATGGTCACTAGCCAGTGTGCCTTTAGACCCGGTTACCGGTGATGCACCACCAGCCGGTTTGGAAAGTGGATATGAGAGAGCTAAATTGGCCTGGTATACCATAGACCCTATTTTTTATACCAATCAGCGACCTGGCGGACTTTCAGATTCCGATATATCACTGAATGCAACACGGCGGATTTTTGTAGATGAAATTTTTCCTGAAATTGATATCCCTCAGGGACAGACAACTGTTCAAACAACCTTGGATTTAGCTTATTACCCCGGTATAAAGGGGCCATACAACAACAATACGCAAGACCAGTTCAATTCCAATATAGAAGATAACTGGGGTGGTATCATGCGGTCACTTACCAGTACCAATTTTGAGCAGGCCAATGTAGAATATATCCAATTCTGGATGTTAGACCCGTATTATCAGGACGGGGTATTGCCGGGACAGGGAGGAGAACTTGTATTTAACCTTGGAAATATTTCAGAAGATATCCTTAAAGACGGAAGAAAACAGTTTGAAAATGGTCTTCCGGGAACCGCGCAAAATACAATTGTAACTGAAACAGAATGGGGGGAAGTGCCGTCAGGACAAGCCCTGGTGTATGCTTTTGATGCCAACACAGCAAACAGGCAGGCACAGGATGTAGGGTTTGATGGGTTGAATGACCAGGAAGAGAGCGCAATCTATAACAATAATCCGGGTCCTGATTATGCCCTGGATAATTACCAGTATTATTTAAACCGTGATGGAAATATTCTGGATAGATATTTAAATTATAATAATCCGCAAGGAAACTCACCTGTTAATGTGGGGGATACAAACAGGGGCTCAACTACATTGCCGGATGTAGAGGATATTGACAGGGATTTAACCATGAATACGGTAAACAGCTATTACGAATACAGGGTGCCTATTAGTGCAAATACTACAAAATATGTAACCGATACAAAGATCATTACAGTTAATACTCCAGATAATAATAGTTATGATGTGCGATGGCGACAATTTAAAATACCTATTAAGGATTTTGACAATGCCGTAGGCGGAATAACAGATTTACGGTCTATTAGTTTTATGCGTATGTACCTTACCGGCTTTACGGAAGATGTAGTGCTTCGATTTGCTACGATGGATTTAGTGAGAGGTGACTGGAGGTCCTATACCAGGGAACTTAATGAAACAATTGGTATTGATGATCAGGTTAATATTGATGTTAGTGCAGTGAATATCCAGGAAAATGAAGACAGGATACCTATCGCATATACGTTACCAAGGGGAGTAGTAAGAGAGCAACTAAATAATAACAATACCATTGTTAATGTTAATGAGCAATCATTAGCTTTTTCTGTTTGTGATTTAGCCCCAGAAGATTCCAAAGCTGTCTTTAAGAATATAAATGTCGATTTAAGACAGTACAAAAAAATAAAAATGTTTATACATGCAGAGGCAAAAATAGATCCCGAAGGTACATCCACCCAACCCGATGATATAAGGGACGGAGAACTTATTGGTTTTATCAGGCTGGGAACCGATTTTAATCAGAATTACTATCAGATAGAAGTACCATTGTCACCAACTTCTTTTAGCACAGGGATTGCGAATAGACTTTCACCCGAAGCCGTCTGGCCGGTGGAAAATGACATTGATATTAGCCTGGAGATGTTGTCAAAAATTAAAGCCCAGGTATTGGAAAATCCCAATCTGGATCCGTCATTAGCTAATTTTTTTGATAAGAATGTTAATCCAATAGGTGAATTCTCCCCACTGCAGGTAGCGTCTACAAATAAAAATTACAGGTACGGGATTAAAGGAAATCCTTCATTAGGAAATATCCGTGCAGTAATGATAGGGGTGAAAAACGGAAACCAGAGTGGGGGTGAGAGGGTGTGTGCAGAAGTTTGGTTTAATGAACTTCGTGTTTCTGAACTCGACAATAAAGGCGGATGGGCATCAATAGCCTCTATAGATGCAAATATGGCCGACTTTGCTAATGTTTCTGCAACCGGAAGAATGAGTACCATAGGTTTTGGCGGACTGGAAGATGTGCCCAATGAAAGGAGTCGGGAAAAAGCAGTAGAATACAGTGTCAATACAAATATTAACTTGGGCCAGTTACTTCCAAAAAAATGGGGGATTCAATTACCTCTTAATTATGCCATATCAGAAGAAATAATCACACCCGAGTTTGATCCCCTTTACCAGGATTTAAAACTTCAGGACCGGCTTGATGCAGCTCCTACTGAAGAACAAAAGGATGCTATCCAGGAACGAGCGGAAGATTATACAAAAAGAACCAGTATAAATTTTATAGGAGTCAGAAAAGATAGAGACCCCGAAGCAAAACCACATTTTTATGATGTAGAAAACCTTACGCTTAATTATGCTTATAACGAGTTAAGTCACAGGGATTTTGAAATTGAACAGCTAACCGACCAAAACGTACGCACAGGCTTTACCTACGCTTATAGTTTCAGGCCAAAAGAGATAGAGCCCTTTAAGAAAAACGATTCGCTATTGACCGGTAAATACTGGCAATGGCTCAAAGACTTTAACTTTAATCTGTTACCCGCCAGTATATCCTTAAACTCCAATATTACCAGGAGCTTAAACAGGCAAAGTTTCAGACAAATCAGTGATCCCGGTATTGATGTCGATAATTTTATTGTTCCTGAACTACAGCAGCGTAATTATTTATTTGAATGGCAATATGCCATAAACTATAACTTAACAAAATCTTTAAGGTTCAATTTTACAGCTGCAAATAATAATATAGTTAGAAATTATTTTATTGAAGATGAAGGGGGAGATGTTATAATTAACAAAGACCTTGGGCTCTGGAACGGGTTCTTAGATACTGGTGACCCTAACAGGCATACCCAACAACTGCAGGTTAATTACGATTTACCTTTTGATAAAATACCTTTTTTAAGTTTTATGAGCGGTACGTATGCTTATACCGGCGATTTTGATTGGCAAAGGGGAAGTGATGTACTCATTGAACTTGCCGGGGAAGAAATTAATACGATCCAGAATGCAGGTACACATAATTTAAACACATCCTTAAGTATGGATAAGTTTTACAGTTATATTGGCTTTGTTAAGAAGGGGAAACAGGCAAACACAAGAGGCGGGCAACGACCAAATCCTACAATGCCGGCAAGGGCCCTGCCGGGAGGTGAAGAGAACAAAAAGCCTGCAAAAGATAACACCGGCACTAAAATATTCAATACTGCCGTTGATTTTTTCGGCATGGTAAAGCGAATTAATATAAGTTATTCAAAAAACAGTGGTAAAGTACTTCCGGGATATACACGGTCCATTGGTTTTATAGGTACTTTAAAACCTTCACCCGGATTTATTTTTGGAAGCCAGCAAGATGTTCGCTTTGAAGCAGCCCGAAGAGGTTGGTTAACAAGTTTTGATGAGTTTAACCAACAGTATATGGAGCGTGACGCTACACAACTCAATATTTCAGCCAGTGCCCAGCCGTTAAAAGATCTCACTATTGATATAGTAGCTAACAGAGACACTTCTGAAAATTATACAGAAAATTACGATATCACCGATGATAGCGAATATCAACCGCTAACACCTAATCTGTATGGTGACTTTTCTATCTCTACACTTATGCTTAAAACAGCATTTAGTGAAAGTGGTCCCGACAATTCAGAAACTTTTGATGAATTCAGAAGAAACAGGTTAATAGTTGCACAGCGTTTAGCCGGGCAACCCATTAACCCTAACGGAGATTATCCCACCGGTTATGGGCCTACAAACCAGTCAGTTTTACTGCCCGCATTTGTAGCAGCCTATACTGGAAAAGATGCTAACACAATAAATTTGGGTGCATTCAGGGATATTCCCATTCCAAACTGGGTGATTAAATATACCGGTTTAATGAATATTAAATGGTTCCAGAACCAATTCAGGCGTTTTTCTATAACACACGGATACCGTTCAAGTTACAGTCTTAATTCATTCAGGACCAATTTAGATTTCGGAACAGGTTCAGAATTTGATCAGGCCGGGAATTATAAAAATGAAATCCTTTATACCAACGCAACCCTTGTCGAACAGTTTAATCCGCTTGTACGAGTTGATTTTGAAATGAAAAACTCTGTAAACATACAGGCAGAAATCAGAAAAGACAGGGCACTGACTATGAGCTTTGATAATAATTTGCTTACCGAAATAAATGGGAAGGAATATGTTGTAGGAGTCGGATACAGGTTTAAGGATGTTCGTTTTACAACTCGTTTGGGGGGCAGTAAAACAACCCTTAAAGGTGACTTAAATTTAAAGGCAGATGTTTCATTAAGAGACAATATTACAATAATCAGAAATTTAGATATCAACACTAACCAGATTACCTCCGGACAAAATATGTGGTCATTAAAGTTTACTTCTGACTATGCTTTAAATAAAAACTTAACGGCTTTACTTTTTTACGATCATACTTTTTCTGAATTTAAAGTTTCGACAGCATTCCCCCAAACTACTATCCGGGCCGGAATTACATTACGTTATAATTTCGGAAATTAATTTTAGATAATTATAAGAAATATAATCATTGTGAATTCGTTAAATAAATTTTTAAAGCCTGAATTTTTCAAATTATAACTTTATCCGTAGCTTTTTTTGAAATCAATTTTATAATAAGTTACATTTGTTAATCATATAATAAAATTAAAACATAATGAATATTCCATCGGAATTAAAGTATACAAAAGACCACGAATGGGTTAAAATTGAAGGGGAAATAGCCGTCATTGGTATCACAGATTTTGCTCAGGGTGAATTGGGAGATATAGTATATGTTGAAGTAGAAACGGTAGATGAAACTTTAGAAAAGGAAGAAATATTTGGTACTGTTGAAGCTGTAAAAACTGTATCCGACTTATATTTACCGCTATCGGGTGAAATTATTGAATTTAATAACTCTCTTGAGGATGAACCGGAAAAAGTAAATACTGACCCCTATGGTGAAGGCTGGATGATTAAGATTAAAATATCGGATCCGGCGGAAATGGAATCGTTGCTTAATGCTGCCGAATATAAAGAACTTATAGGTGCGTAAGATATCAATACTGTATCTGTTTTTAGCTCTATTCTGGACATATGAAGTTACTTATTTAAGCTTATTCCCTATTGAACCCGTTTCAGGCCCGTGGTTTGATTTCCCTCACATGGATAAGCTTGGGCATTTCGGATTCTATTTTGGCTTTGTTTTATTATGGTATCTTTACTTTAAAGCAATAAAATTAAAAAAATCCTGGAAATATTCTTTTGTGCTGGCAATTTTATATGGCATCCTTATGGAAGTCTTACAATATACAATGCCATATGAAAGAATGTTCGATATGCTTGATATAGTGGCAAATATAACTGGCGCGGTTTTTGCTGTAATTTGTATAAAAAAAGTATTACCGAGCCTTTATTCGTTAAAAAGAAAAAATTAATTGTTTTTAATGTAAATAAATATTTAAATTAGCAACGATAAAAAGTTTTATTATGGAACCAAAGAAAAATCCAAAAGCAGATCTCAATAGGAACAGCAGTCTGTACTTTGTTATTGGATTAGCATTAATGCTAGGAGTAACCTACATGGCTATCGAATGGAAAAAGTATGATGCCGATAACAGTTTTGATTATGCTTTAGATGTTGACGATGATTTGGATGAAGACATCCCTATTACCGAACAAATTAAAACACCTCCTCCTCCCCCCCCCCACCTGCACCAGAAGTTATTGAAATTGTAAAAGATGAAGAAATAGTGGAAGAAACAATTATTGAATCCACTGAAACAGATCAGGAAGAAAAAATAGTTGAGGTAGAAGATGTTGAAGTAGCAGACGATCCGATTGATGTGGATGTACCTTTTGCAGTTATTGAAGACAAACCCATGTTTGAGGAATGTAAAAATGAGCCTAAAGCTAAACAGTTTGACTGTTTTAAGGCACGATTGGACCAACATGTTAGAAGAACTTTCAGGTATCCTGAAATAGCTCAGGAAATGAATATTCAGGGAAGAGTGTATGTGAATTTCAGGATTAATAAAGATGGTACTATTACCATTATTAATACACGTGCCCCGGATAAAAGTTTAGATGCGGAAGCAAGAAGGATAATTGAAAAGCTTCCAAAGCTTATTCCTGGCAAACAAAGAGGGAAACCAACCTCGGTAACATTTGCATATCCTATTGTGTTTAAACTGAATTAAGAAATAGAATACTTATATAAAAATTAAATCCCTCTCCAACATTGTTGGGGAGGGATTTTTTTTGGTATGCTTCTTGTAGTTGAGTTTTTAGAAAACATTAACATTTAAAACTATCATTATGAAATCCAAAAACAAAAGTTTCTATGCTCACGGCAATGAGCATAAAACACCAAAACCCTCAAAGCATGATGCAAATTTACAAAAAAACAATGTTTTACATTTTCAAATCGGGCTTTTAATAGGCCTTGTTGTTACATTTTTTGTGTTGCAAATTGCCCTTAAGCCTCTTCCTGACCCTCCTAAACCGGATACAGCTGAAATTATTCTGGATGAAGAGATTTTTGTAGTGCCCTATAAGAAGTACGAAGAAACTGCAAAAGACAATAACCAGAAAAAGAATACCACTAAGGTTATTGAGGAAATTGTGGTAATTGATGACACTGACCCTCAGATCATAAAAGGAGAGATTCTAACTCCCGATCAACCAACCTTAGACCCGAATTTGAACCCTGGAACAATCAAGTATGTTGATAAAACTCCTGATGTGGGCCCTATTCCATTTATTGCAGTAGAAGAAGTGCCGATATTCCCCGGTTGTGAAGGCCTTTCTACCAACGAAGAAAGAAAAGATTGTATGAGTGAGAAGATAGACCGGCTGGTGAGGAAAAATTTTAATGGCAATAAAGCTGTTGGTTATGGTATTACAGGATTACAAAAAATCTATGTGCAGTTCAAAATTAATAAACAGGGAGTGGTTTCTGACGTTCAGGTAAGAACCCCTCATAAAGTACTGGAAGATGAAGCAAGAAGGGTAACAGGCATGATCCCGCAGATGAAACCCGGCAGACAAAGTAGCCAGGATGTAGAAGTTGTATTTGTGAAGCCTATAGTTTTTAAGGTTCAGTAAAAAACAAAGTCATGTTGGACAATTTTCAGCCCAACATGACTTTATTAATCAAAAGAATTCCTCGGGGCTTGCCCCGGGGTCTCCGTACCTCTCCTATGGAGAGGTCGAAACTGCTATTGGCAGTTTCGGGTGAGGTAAAATAATGAATTTCGGTTTTGACCTTCAGGTCAAAATGAAACTGGCAAAATACCACTATGGCTTGCCTCGGGGATAGTCAGTTTCAAGAAATTCTTTATTACCGCGTTTTTAACCATCCTGTAATACTCAAGCGTTCTGAAGCTAAAACAGGTTTTACTTCATGCTCAATTACCTGGCTTTCAAAAACAACAACCCTGCCCGGTAGCGGATAAATAATTTTGGGGACTTCAGTCCCATTCTCATCAAGATACAACACAAGTTCCCCACCATCATCATTTTTCCAGTTTTCATCATTTAAATAGCACACAACCGAAAGTTTTCTCCTGTCATCATTCTGAAACGTATCTAAATGGCGTTTGTAAAAAGTACCCTCAGGATACACAGCATAATGAAATTCCTTATGGAGGATACCCAGAAAGCAGGTTTTATTTAAATATGCGGCAAGGTCATTGATCTTATTAAAAAAGAGTTTCTCAGAATCGTTGGCTATGCTTTCATTAAGCCACAAAATAAAATCACCCCGTATTTCTTCAATAATCTGTTCATTCACCCTGCTTCCAATTGCCGATTTTTTAAACTTATCTTCTTCATATTTGTCCAAAAGGGAATTCCGAAGGGTGAAAACCTCATCATCAGAAAAAAAATGGTCAATTACGCTATACTTTTTTTCTAAAAGATCAGCAATAATGGTTTCATAAAGCGGATTCTCTACAAAATCCAATTGTTCGTATAACTCATTTACTGCCATATAATTTTTTAAAAAGTGAGCAAATATAGAATATAAATCAATTGGTTGTATCACAACCGCTGTCGCTTAAAACCTTTATATTTGTACTACAAATAATAGTAATGAGTAAAATACGTATCACCAAACAATTTAGTTTTGAAACCGGCCATGCACTCTACGGGTATGACGGGAAATGCAGGAATGTACATGGCCACAGCTATAAACTTTCGGTAACTGTGATCGGAACCCCCGTTTCCGATACTTCCCATGTTAAGTTAGGGATGGTCATAGATTTTAGTGACTTAAAAAGAATCGTAAAAGAGGAAATTGTAGATAAGTTCGACCATGCCACGGTTTTCAACAAAAATACACCCCATGTAGAGCTAGCACGGGAACTCGAATCCCGCGGCCATAATATCATTTTAGTAGATTATCAACCTACAAGCGAGCAAATGATCATTGATTTTGCAACAAAAATAAAAGCACGGCTACCGCAGGATATCCAATTATACTCTTTAAAACTCCAGGAAACAGAGACATCGTATGCAGAGTGGTTTGCAAGTGATAATTAGGGCGTTGCCACAATTTTATCCAAAAAAATTCAACGGGACTTGATCCGTTCTGCCTTTGGGATTGATCGTTTCAAGAAATTTGTTTATTATAAAATTGTGGCCGGGCTTTCGGAAGTCGCTTCCCAAATGGGAGAGCTCCGACAATTCCTCAATCCCTAACGCAAAACAAATTCCAAATAATCTCCATTTCCTGTATTCATTTCTTTTAATCAATAATAAACAGAAATAGTATATTTACACTTAGAAACTACTAAAAATGAATATCCCACAGGGTAAAAAAGTATATTTTGCTTCAGATAATCATCTTGGTGCCCCTACCAGGGAACAAAGTTTTCCCAGGGAACAGAAGTTTGTAAAATGGCTGGATGAAGTTAAACATGACGCACATTGTATTTTCCTGTTAGGAGATTTGTTTGACTTCTGGTTTGAATATAAAACCGTTGTGCCACGCGGTTTTACCCGTGTACTCGGAAAACTCGCCGAAATAACAGATTCCGGTATTCCAATTTATTATTTTGTAGGGAACCATGACCTCTGGATGAACGGCTATTTTGAAGAAGAACTCAATATCCCGGTATATCATAAACCACAGGAATATACCATTAACGGAAAATTCTTTTTTATAGGCCATGGCGATGGTCTGGGACCGGGCGATAAAGGTTATAAACGCATGAAAAAAGTATTTACGAACCGCTTTGCCAAATGGCTTTACAGGTGGTTGCATCCCGATTTGGGCGTAAAATTAGCTCAGCACCTGTCTGTTAAAAACAAGATTATTTCCGGCGATGATGATGTGAAATTCCTGGGAGAAGAAAATGAATGGCTTGTTCAATACGCTAAACGTAAATTAGAAGAAAAGCACCGGGATTATTTTGTTTTCGGACACAGGCACCTTCCGCTACAGATAGATTTGGGCAGCAATTCTAAATACATCAATCTGGGTGATTGGATAAACTACTTTACCTATGGTGTTTTTGATGGGGATACAATGGAATTAAAAACCTATGAAAGTTAAAATTCCTTCTATTAAGTATAAACCATCCAGGAAATTAATCTTTTTTTCTGTTTTTATCATTATCGTTTTACTTTGGAACATACTTTTTACCCTCAGATCATCCGACAATAAAACGTCAAGGTATTTTCAAAAAGCAGGGTTAAATTGCCAGATCGACTATATTTCCAACACATTAACCGATTATAAAATACGGATTGTCTCAACCGGGAATCATACTAAAAATACAGTTTTGTTTATTCACGGAGCACCCGGATCAGGCGACGCTTTCTATAGCTATCTTAAAGATTCTGCTTTATTAAAAAATGCAAAACTTATTACATACGACAGGCCCGGTTATGGCTATTCCGGTTTTGGAGAATCAATGGTTAAAACGAGTGAACAAGCCCGGATCGTTAAAGATGTTATTGACTATTACAACCTAAACAATGTAGTAGTGGTAGGCCATTCCTATGGAGGGCCTATTGCTGCATACGCCTCATTATTGTCGCACAGAATAAGCGGTGTACTCATGCTGGCACCGGCAATTGACCCCGATCATGAAGAATATTACCGGATAGGTAACTTTGGCAAATGGAAACTGACAAAATGGGCTATACCGACCACTCTTGTAGTTTCTGCTGACGAAAAATACGCGCATGAAGAAGATATGCGAAGCTTGGCAAATGAATGGCAAAATATAAGTGTGCCTGTAGTAAGTTTACAAGGCGATAAAGATATGCTGGTACCGTACGAAAATTTAGAATTTTCCAGTAAACACTTCAATCCAGAATATTTTACAGGAAAAACCATTGAAAAGGAAAATCATTTTATTCCCTGGACCAAAAGGGAATTGGTTGTTAATGAAATATTGGAATTTTTAAGGTGAGATTTCTTTTACCGTAAACAAACTATCCTCAACCGGGATTTCAATGCAAAAAACCTATTCTTCACTATCTCAATAATCATCGTGAAGCCTAATTTTTTGCAGGTTGTTTTGTTTAACTTATTTCTTTTTATTATTGCTCAAAGTCGGGAGACTTTGCGCAGCGGGGGGGAAGCATTTCTAAATGAGAGGCATAAATGGAATCAACACTTTCTATCCTTTGAATAATTTGCTCTTGATTGTCATTTTTTTTAACATTAAGTTCTAATGAATCTTTGTCTTTATGATCAATTTGAAATTTATCTTTTGCATTATCCTCTATTTTAGAAGACTCAGAACGTTTACACGAACATATAATTAAAAGAATAAATATTTGAAGTATATATGATTTCATATTTTATGTATTATAATTGTTATTCAATATTTGGTCTAAAATAGCCTTTCCTTCTGCATGATTAGAAAGGGCCCTTTCCGATAATCGGTAAACTGCTGTTTTCGTAACTCCAGTTAACATTGTGCCCCGTTATTAACCTAACCTTTAATATAACAACTGCTTCCTGAAACAAACACTGTGAGGGGCACCCACATAGGGTCCGTAATTATCAGTAAGCTTGTACCCGTTTTTTTTATAGAAGTTAATTGCCGAAATCATATTTTTCCCGGTTTCCAATATTGAAAAAGGGTACTCCATTTCTGTTATCCATTGCTCAATTTCCAGTAAAAGTAATTGTGCTACACCTTTTCCCCGGTATTGTTCTTCTACAAACATTCTTTTTACTTCGGCAGTACTTTTATCAAATTCTTTAAAAGCACCACAACCTACAGGCTTATCATCTGCATAGGCAATAACAACACCTAAAACCCCGGTAAGGGTATTGTATTGCGGATAAAACTCATGGAATTCACCATCCTTGCCTCTCAGGTAATCATTGAGATTTTTGATCAAACCCTCAAGATCTTTATTGTTGGCATCTGTTCTTGTAATCCTGATATTCATCTATTATTTGATGTCCTTTAATTTAAGTTGAAGGCTTACTTTACCGTTCCATTCATTTTCATCAATTGTATAAATAGCTGAAAAAGGTTTTTTACTTTGAATTAAATCCACTTTATTTCCCAGGTTAAACCCAATAACATCAATAGCAACTTTTGAACCGGCTTGGTGTAATTTGCATTTTAAATGTTTTTCGCCCTCACCAACACATTTTCCATAGCCAGTGTCCGTTAAATTTTGAGTCAGAAAAACCGGTGTCATATTCCCGGGGCCAAAAGGCGCAAATTGTTTGAGTATGCGATAAAATTTTGGAGTTACCTGATCCAGGTTAATTTCAGCATCAACACTTATTTCAGGGGTTAATAATTTTTTATCTATAGATGAAGAAACGACCTTTTCAAACTTTTGCTTAAAAGCCTCATACTGTTCTGTTTTTAAAGTTAATCCTGCTGCATATTTGTGTCCGCCAAATTGTTCAATCACATCTGTACATGCTTCCAGGGCATTATAAACGTCAAAATCTTTTACCGACCGGGCCGAAGCTGCTAATTTTTCACCACTCCTGGTAAAAACCAATGTTGGGCGGTAATATGTTTCTGTTAGCCTTGAAGCCACAATACCAATAACACCTTTATGCCAAGTTTCACTGTAAACAACAGTAGTAAATTTTTCTTCTTCTTTATTTTCGAGAATTTGTTGTAAAGCTTCATTTGTAATTATCTGATCTAAGTTTCGTCTGTCTAAATTAAATTCTTCTATTTCTTCAGCAAATTTTATCGCTGTATTTATATCGGTTTCTGTAAGTAAATTTACAGCATGCCGGCCATGTTTCATTCTGCCTGCTGCATTAATCCGTGGAGCAATAATAAATACAACATCAGTAATGGTCAGTTCTTTTTTCAAGGGCATGGTTATCGCAGCGATGCCTGCCCTGGGTTTAGTATTTATCAGTTTTAAACCGTGATAAGCCAAAACCCGGTTTTCTCCTGTCATGGGAACAATATCGGCTGCTATTGCAGTCGCAACCAGATCCAGGTACGGAATAAAATCTTCAATGGTTTCTCCCATTTTAGACCCCAACGCCTGGATTAATTTAAATCCCACACCACACCCGCATAACTCATCATATGGATAATTGCAATCCTCCTGTTTCGGATCTAAAACAGCTACTGCATCAGGGATTACATTCCCGGGGCGGTGATGGTCGCAGATGATAAAATCGATCCCTTTTTCTTTGGCATACGCTACTTTATCGACTGCTTTTATACCACAATCCAACGCAATAATGAGTGTGAAGCCATTGTCATCGGCAAAATCAATTCCCTGGTATGAAATGCCATATCCTTCATCATACCTGTCAGGAATATAAGTTGCTACATTAGAATAAAAAGTCAGAAAATAAGAATACACTAAAGATACAGCCGTAGTGCCATCTACGTCATAATCGCCATAAATAAGTATATTTTCACTGTTTTCAACTGCTTTTTTAATTCGTTCAATAGCCTTATACATATCCTTCATTAAAAAAGGGTCGTGAAGGTCTTCCAAAGAAGGACGGAAAAACTTTTTAGCCTCTTCGTAAGTCTCTATCCCCCGTTGCACCAACAGCATAGCAACAAGCGAATCAACATTAAGTTCATTGGCAAGTTGTTCTGTTTTATCTGTTTCCGGTTTAGGTTTAAGCGTCCAACGCATTTTTTAATTAAGAATTAAGAATGATGAATTAAAAATTTTATCTGTTAAGCACAGCCGAGTATGTCAGGTCGAGGGCACGCGTGTCGCTGAAGCTTTAGCGTAAGCACAGTCGATACCTACTCATGATGAAAGTGGGTTTGAATGTTCATCTTCGCAAACTGCCGGAACATTTCCATCACTCCGCAATATTTTTCAACAGAAAGGTCTACTGCCCGCTGTAGTTTTTTCTCATTAAGATTGTCACCGAAAAAATGGTAATCAACATTTACCTTGTGGTAAATTTTCGGATCTACATCGGTGAGTTCTGCCTCTACATCTATCCTGAAATCCTTTACCTCAAGCTTCATTTTTTTTATAAGACCGGCTACATCTATCCCGGAACAACCTGCTAAGGCTGTAAGCATTAAGGCTTTGGGACGTAGCCCTTTGCCCTCTCCTCCGGACTCCTCCCCGGCGTCTATGAATAGTTCACCCGCAGGATTGGTAGAATGAAACTGTATCTTACCTTTCCATGTAGTGACTACTTTTTGAGATTCCATATATAAAGTTTTAAATTTCACTCAAAATTAGGAATTTAATAGCAAATTAATCGTTTTGAAAATGGTAAACCTCAAATATCAGGTTCCAATTTTGTATTTTGCATTGGGATTTAAGGTTGTTTTAGTTTATGCATATAAATTTTAGACTTGCAGAAAAAAAGCATCTGAAAGTTGCTTTAAAAATGATGCATGATTTTCATGCAATAGATGAGTATCCTTTTAATGAAAACATCATTAAATCTCTTTTCCTGGGTTTTATTAATAATGAAAGTTCTGGACGGTTTTGGTTGATAGAGACTGATGAAAAAATTGTAGGGTACATAGTTTTAGCATTCGGCTTTAGTTTTGAATATTTAGGACGTGATGCATTTATTGATGAGTTTTATATAGAAGAAAAATTCAGGGATCAGGGTATCGGGCAAAAAACACTGGATTTTGTGTTTGAAGAAGCTAAAACATTAAATATTAAGGTTCTTCACCTCGAATTGGAAAGGCATAATATGTTGGGGCAGCATCTTTATCTCAAGAACGGGTTTAAGGATAACAACCGGTATTTATTAAATAAAATACTAATTAATTAAAATGCATAAAGTATGGTAGGAGAGATAGTGGTTTTGGGTGGAAGCATATATTACCTGATTAAAGAAAAATCCGTTGAGGGTTGGCTTATGGTTACTGGAATGTTCTTTGTTATTTTAGCAGGGGCATCTCAAATGTTTATTTTTCCGGCGATTGTCCGGCTAAATAATATCGATGCCATGAAGGTAATGGACTATTATTATGTGTTCTACGCTGCACATTTATTATTTTCATTGATTTTTGCCATTGGTTTTTTGATGCTGGTGATGAAAGTGGCAAAAAGAAAATTTTGATGTGTTAACAAAGAAACCAGGGTCAGATTTATTTTTTTCCTCCAACCACAATTACAATTTCACCTTTGGGAGGCTTAGCTTCGTAATGAGCCAGAACTTCTTTAGCTGTACCTCGCAGAGTTTCTTCGTGCAGTTTGGTTAATTCTCTCGAAACTGAAATGGGCCGGTCTTCACCAAAATAGGTAATAAAATCCCCCAATGTTTTAATAAGTTTATGAGGCGATTCATAAAAAACTATAGTACGTGATTCCTCAGCCAGGAATTGTAGGCGTGTTTGACGCCCTTTTTTAACCGGTAAAAACCCTTCAAAAACAAATTTATCATTTGGTAATCCGCTGTTTACTAATGCCGGAACAAAAGCCGTAGCTCCGGGAAGGCAATCTACCTCAATGTTGTTTTCAATACAAGCCCTGGCTAATAAAAACCCCGGGTCAGAAATAGCCGGTGTACCTGCATCACTTATTAATGCTACCTTTTCTCCTGCCAGTATGCGTTTAACTATATTGTCCACAGTTTTATGCTCATTGTGCATATGGTGGCTTTGCATATGGGTATTAATATCATAATGCTTAAGAAGTTTTCCGCTTGTACGTGTATCTTCTGCAAGAATGAGATTAACTTCTTTTAAAACCCGAATAGCCCTGAATGTAATATCTTCAAGATTTCCAATTGGAGTAGGTACTATATAAAGTTTAGACATTAATTAAAACAGGCTTCAACTATTTTTAAAAAACGATTTTCATATTCTTCTTTTCCTTCCCAGTTTTTTTGAGTGGGTTTCACCACTTTTTCTATAAATTCCCTGGCTTCATCTTCGTTTTGAAATGAATTTAATTGTGATACGGTCCGGTTAAAATCGTCGGTATTTCCATGAAAAAGATGTTTTACAAACGCAAGCCTGTCATTTAAGCCTATTTTAATACCTGCATTGAACTTGTTATTAAGGGTCACTTGCCTTTTTTCATGCATTTTTTCAATATCTCGCTCCTTTGGAGATACAATTTCTATGTCAGACTTCACAAAAGTCGGATTTGGCATTACATCTGCAAGGATCTCATCAAGGGTTTCCCGTTTAGGCATTTCCTTTACCATATCTTTTATAGTATCAATACCCGGGGTCATCAGGTCGTCCTCATTTTCATGCGGATTGCTTTCGGGAACATGCCTGTTTTCGTACAATACAGAATTGGCTAATTTTTCGAATCTGTTTTCAATCTCTTCACTTCCTTTAGGTTGTTGCAATTCAATAAATTCATTTTCTACAAATTTTAAAACGGTAATTTTTTCATAAAGTTTCCTGGAAGCTGAATATAATGTATGAATATCATTTTTACCTTCTAATTTTAAAATATCATGGGCCAGATCAATTAATTCTTTCTCTAATTTCTTCTTCATAACTTTTGATGTTTATAAGTGATAGCACATTTATTTTTTATAAATTTCGTGTCTGAAATGTATATTTTTCATTTCAACCTGAAAATTACAAAATGTTTCTCGAAAATACAGTAAATCATAAAGAACAATTTGGGTGGATTGAGGTAATTTGCGGGTCTATGTTTTCGGGCAAAACCGAAGAGTTGATACGCAGGCTCAAACGGGCACAATTTGCGAGGCAAAAAGTAGAAATTTTCAAACCTTCGGTTGATGTCCGTTATGATGAAGAAAAGGTAATCTCTCACGATGCTAATGAAATTCGATCTACACCTGTTCCTGCAGCTGCAAACATAAGGCTTTTGGCACACGGTTGTGATGTGATAGGTATTGATGAGGCCCAGTTTTTTGATGATGAAATTGTCTCTGTGTGTAATGATTTGGCAAACAAAGGATTAAGGGTTATAGTCGCAGGACTGGATATGGATTTTAAAGGAAACCCATTTGGGCCTATGCCTGCTTTGATGGCTACTGCAGAATACGTTACTAAAGTTCATGCAGTTTGTACAAGAACAGGTAATTTGGCCAATTACAGCTTTAGAAAATCTAATAACGATAAACTTGTCCTTTTAGGCGAAACAGAAGAATATGAACCGCTGAGCAGGGCTGCTTTTTTTAAGGCAATGCTACGGGAAAAAGTAAATAAAATGGATGTGATAGATCCGGATGTAATTACAACTAAAAAAGATAGCAACTCATAAAAATGCCTAAAGCTACAGAAACTGTTTTAGAGATAGACCTTGGTGCCCTGAAACATAATTTTGAATTTTTAAAATCCAAGTTAGATTCGGAAACCATGTTCATGGCGGTTGTAAAAGCTTTTGGTTATGGAAGCGACCCGATCGAAATTGCCAGACATTTGGAAAAACTTGGAGTAGATTACTTAGCCGTAGCATACACTTCTGAAGGAATTGCACTCAGAAATGCCGGGATTAAAACCCCGATACTGGTTTTACATCCGCTACCTGTTCATTTTAATGAGATTGTGGAATACAGCTTAGAGCCCAACCTTTATAATGCAAAAGTGTTAACTGCATTTATTGAGGTTGCCGAAAAGTCAAATCAAAAAAGTTATCCGGTTCATATTAAGTTCAATACAGGATTAAACAGGCTGGGATTTGGAAAAAATGAAATAGATTATGTTGTAAGTATACTTAATAAAACGAAATCAGTTAAAATAAGGTCTGTTTTTTCGCATCTGGCAGCTTCTGAAGATCTAAATGAAAAGAAGTTTACTTTGAAACAGATTAATGCCTTTAAGGAAATCACTTTGGAACTGGAAAATAAATTAGGATATAGAACTCTTAAGCACCAGCTTAACACATCCGGGATATTAAATTATTCGGATGTAGCACAATTTGATATGGTACGGTCAGGTATCGGGTTATACGGATTTGGAAATGATCCTGCTTATGACCGGTTCCTAATACCTATTTCAACACTTAAAACGGTAATCTCTCAGATACATCATATTGAAGAAGGCGAAAGTGTAGGATACAACAGGGGTTTTATAGCTTCAAAACAAACAAAAACTGCAACACTTCCCATAGGACATGCAGATGGTATTGGCCGTCAGTATGGCAATCGTAAAGGTTTTGTTACCATTCATGGTAAGCCGGCATATATTACCGGCAATGTATGTATGGATATGATCATGGTAGACGTAACAGGAATTGATTGCGAGGAAGGGGACGAAGTAATTGTTTTTGGGCAAAATCTTACGGCTGAAGCCCTTGCTGCTACTGCCGGTACAATATCTTATGAGCTGGTAACCTCAATATCACAGCGTGTTAAAAGAATATTTATTAATAAGCTGTGATTCCTTTCATAAAAAACCAACGGCTTTTATTTTTTCATTAATTTTAGGAAATAGTAACAACTAAATAATTCTTTGACATGGGATTCTTAAAAGATTTTAAAGCTTTTTTAATGAAAGGCGACGTTATAGCTTTGGCTACAGCTGTAATTATTGGTACTGCATTCAACAAAATTGTAGGTTCCCTGGTTCAGGATGTAATTATGCCGGTAATAGGCTTAATTCTTCAAGGCCAAAATGTAAATAATTTATTTTTCTCTTTGGATGGGGGAGAATATGAAACTGTAGAAGCAGCAAAGGAAGCCGGGGGTGCAATTCTCACCTATGGTAACTTTTTGCAAGCCGTTATTGATTTTATAATTATAGGATTTGTGATTTTCTGGTTACTTAAAGGGTATGAAAAAACCAAGAAAAAGAAAGAAGAAACACCGGCAGCCCCTGCGGGCCCTACAACCGAGGAATTATTAATGGAAATAAGAGATGAACTGAAAAAACAGAACAAATAAAAATATGTGCCGCTACATTGCACATTCTGTATTTTGTTTAACTAAACCACCTATGCAAAGGTGGTTTTTTTAAATTATTGTTTATTTTATAACAAAATGTTATATTTTAATTATAGTTTGTAATTTAGGTTGTACAGCCGGAAATAAAAACTAATTTTGCTCTCAAAATAAACTATATTAAAATGAAAGTAGCTGTTGTTGGCGCTACCGGTATGGTAGGCGAAGTGATGCTAAAAGTTTTAGCAGAAAGAAATTTTCCAATATCAGAATTAATTCCTGTAGCTTCCGAAAGGTCAGTTGGTAAGGAAATAGAGTATAAAGGAAATAAGTATAAAATTATCAGTTTGGCCGATGCAGTTGCTGCCAGGCCGGATATTGCCATCTTTTCAGCCGGTGGAGGTACATCTCTTGAATGGGCGCCTAAATTTGCGGAGGCAGGTACTACCGTCATTGATAACTCTTCTGCATGGCGGATGGATCCGGGAAAAAAATTGGTTGTCCCCGAAATTAATGCGTCAGAACTTACAAAAGAAGATAAAATAATAGCGAACCCAAACTGTTCAACCATTCAGATGGTGATGGCTTTGGCTCCCCTACACAATAAATACAGGATAAAAAGAGTAGTGGTGTCTACCTATCAATCTATTACAGGTACGGGTGTAAAAGCTGTACGTCAGTTAGAGAATGAATATGCCGGAATAAAGGATGAAATGGCTTATCCGTATCAAATACACAGAAATGCATTGCCACATTGTGATGTTTTCGAAGAAAACGGGTACACCAAAGAAGAAATGAAACTGGTTCGTGAAACACAGAAAATATTAAATGATAAAACTATTGCAGTTACTGCAACAGCAATCAGGATCCCGGTTGTGGGCGGACATAGTGAGTCTGTCAATCTTCAATTTGAAAATGATTTTGATCTTTCCGAAGTACGGAAAATTTTAAGCAATACGCCGGGGGTAACACTTCAGGATAATCCCGACACCAATACATACCCCATGCCTTTGTATGCACAAGGCAAAGATGATGTTTTTGTGGGCAGGATCCGTAGGGATGAATCACAGCCAAATTCCTTAAACATGTGGATTGTTGCAGATAATCTCAGGAAAGGAGCAGCTACAAACGCCGTTCAGATAGCCGAATACTTAATTGAAAACAAAATTTTATAAACAGATAATTGAATTAAATTGTTAAAGCTCTTCGCTATTAAACGGGGAGCTTTTTTTATTTCTTATCTTGCGGCGATTATAAAACTTATTATCATGAAAAAACTAATTTTAGTACTAACTTTAATCGTTATGTCAATGTCCTTATCAGCGCAGGAATCAGAAGTAATTAAAGGCGATTTTGTTCATTCAGTTTATTTTTGGCTTAAAAATCCTGACAGCAAGGCCGACAGGGATGCATTTGAAAAATCATTGAAAAAATTCATAAACAGTTCAAAAGTTATCCTTTCCAAGCACATTGGGATGCCTGCTTCAACAAACAGAGAGGTTATAGATAATACCTATACATACAGTCTTATTGTGTCATTTAAGAACAAAGAAATGCATGATAAATATCAGGAAGAAGATGTTCATAAAACATTTATAGGCGAATCTCAAAACCTCTGGAAGAAAGTCCTAATATATGATTCTGTAAATACATTAGATTAGGAGGATTATTTCCCTTTTAAAGTATAAAAGCCCTTAAAAAAATAATTTTTATGGGCTTTTTTGTATCTTTTCATCGCTAATTTATTTTGAAAAGTTACATGAGAAAAATTTTGATAATATTTTCCGCAGCAGGGATTATCTCCTCCTGTAAAAAAGACAATTCAGATATAGTGAAATATCCTTTAACAAAGAAAATGGATACTGTAGACACTTATTTTGATAATAAAGTGCCTGATCCATACAGATGGCTCGAAGATGACCGGTCTGATGAAACTGCACAGTGGGTTAGACAGCAGAACGAAGTTACTTTTGGGTACCTAGAAAAGATTCCTTTCCGGAATCAGCTTAAAAAACGTTTGGAGCAACTATGGGATTATGAGAAAATTTCAGCTCCTTTTGAAGAAGGCAATTATATTTATTATCGAAAAAATGACGGATTGCAAGATCAATACGTTATTTACAGGAAAAAAGTAGGTACAGATGATGAAGAATTATTTTTGGATCCCAATACTTTTTCTGAAGATGGCACCACATCATTAGACCAATTAAGTTTTTCTAAAAGCGGGAATCTTGCGGCTTATTCCATTTCAGAAGGTGGAAGCGATTGGAGAAAAGTGATTATCATGGATGCTGTGAAAAAAGAAATCATAGAAGATACATTAGTTGATGTTAAGTTTTCTGATTTGTCATGGAAGGGAGATGAAGGCTTTTTCTATTCCAGTTACAACAAACCTGAAGGAAGTGAACTTTCTGCCAAAACAGACCAGCACAAGCTTTATTATCACAAAATAAGAACAAACCAAAAAGAAGATAAGTTAATTTTTGGAGGTACAGAAGGTCAAAAACATCGTTATTTATGGGGAAAAGTTACGGAAGATGATAGATACCTGATTATTACAGCTTCAGAATCTACTTCCGGAAATCGTATGTATGCTATAGATCTGGAAGATCCTGAAAGTAATTTAATTACTATAGTTGATAATTTTGAAAGCGATAGTTATGTAATAGATAATGAAGGCACTAAGCTTTATATCGTAACGAATTTTAATGCACCTAATAAACGGATAGTTACAGTTGATATCTCTGACCCAACCCCGGAAAACTGGACAGATTTTATTCCTGAGACTGAGAATGTTTTATTACCATCCACAGGTGCCGGATATTTCTTTACTGAATATATGATAGATGCCATTTCTAAAGTATTTCAGTATGATTACCAGGGGAACTTCATACGTGAAATAGAATTACCTGGTTTGGGAAGTATTCATAATTTGTCCGGTAAAAAAGAAGATGAAAAACTTTATTATTATTTCACGAATTATAATACACCTGTCAGCACTTACTCATTTAACCCTGAAACAGGGACTGCGGAATTGTACTGGGCCCCTGATATTGATTTTAATGTTGATGAATACGAATCAAAACAGGTTTTTTATCATTCTAAAGACAGCACCAGGGTACCTATGATCATCACTTATAAAAAAGGTGTAGAGCTCACTGGTAAGAACCCTACTATTTTATATGGATATGGTGGTTTCAATGTAAGTCTAACCCCATCCTTTAACGTAATTAGGTCTGTTTGGCTCGAACAAGGGGGTGTTTATGCAGTACCCAATTTAAGAGGAGGAGGAGAATATGGAAAACAATGGCATATTGCCGGCACTAAAATGCAAAAGCAGAATGTTTTTGATGATTTTATTGCAGCTGCTGAATATTTGATTGAAAATAAGTATACTTCGCCCGCATATCTCGCTGTTCAAGGAGGTTCAAATGGCGGATTGTTAGTTGGAGCAACAATGACACAGAGGCCGGATTTAGTGAAAGTGGCATTGCCAGCTGTTGGTGTACTGGATATGCTCAGGTATCATAAATTTACGGCTGGGGCCGGGTGGGCGTATGATTATGGTACGTCTGAAGAAAATGAAGAAATGTTTAACTATTTAAAAACCTATTCTCCACTTCACAATATTAAAGAAGGAACAGATTATCCGGCAACAATCATTACAACCGGGGATCATGATGACCGTGTAGTGCCAGCCCATAGTTTTAAGTTTGCTGCTGAATTACAGGAAAAGCAAAGTGGCAGTAATCCGGTGCTGATACGAATTAATACTAAAGCCGGTCACGGGGCAGGTAAACCTACATCAATAATAATTGATGAATATACAGATATTATGAGTTTTGCCTTGTACAATATGGGATATCAAGAACTGCCAAACAAATCAGTTTTAGAAAAAATCAAAGAATAACACACATATAAATAAATCGATAATTTTATACTATTTAACTATGTTTGCTATATAATAGAATACCTACATTTTCCTACTAGCTATTGTAATATGATTATAATATTAACCAAACCCAATTAAATCATGTCTAAAAATGTATTTTATTCTGTAGTAAGAAGTGTCCTTTTAATGTTTGTTATTTATAGTTGTAGTGAAGACGAACTGCCACAAACTCAAACTCCCGAAGTAGAAAATCCGGTAACAGAAATTTCCGAAACAGAGAATCCCGACACTAATACCCCTTCTGATTTTCATCAATACGAGTTTATAGAACCTGAAGTAACAGGAAACAGTTATTATGTAGATCCTGTAAACGGATCGCCTGAAGGTGATGGTAGTGAGAACAAGCCATGGAAAACATTACAACAGGTGATAGATGATGGACTCGTTCAATACTATAAACGCTCAGATGTCAACGATCCCAATTCATTGATATTTGTTAATGAGCATGCTCCTGTAAAAGAGGGAGACGAATTAATATTAAGAGACGGTTATCACGGAAATATTTCATTGCAAAATTTCACTTTTAAGGAGGGTTGGCTCACCATAAGAGGACAAAATAATGATGCAGTATTGTCTCAATTTAAAATTATAGGGGCTTTTAAAAACGTATATCTCAAAAATTTTAAAATTGTTAAGGATAGTTTTGAAGGTGAGGGGAATTATTGGGAAGCCGAAGTGCTGAATAAAAATGCTACAGGTTCAATGATACATCTATCAAGCGGTTATTGGGGAAATGGCTCAAATGTAAAACTCAATAGTATTATTATAAAAACAACAGAAGATACAAACTCATGGACTGTAAGGGACTGGTTGGATAAAAGTGCCAGTGGCATTACCCTCCGTACTGTTGAGGAGATAGAGATTTACAATTGCACATTGGAAAACCTGGATTCCGGAATGAACTTTAGCTATTTAGCTGATAATTGCAAAGCAATCAGCAATAAGATATTAAATTTTAGTCATGACGGTGTGCGTATAGATAGTAACAATTTAGATTTTAACTACAATCAGATCATTGGATGTATTTATGTTGATAGTGAGCTTCCGGAGTACCGACATCACGATGGTATTCAGGGCTGGTCAAGAGGTGATGATGGTGGTACCGGAGGGGGCACATTAAAAAATGTTACCTTAAGAGGAAACTTAATTGTAATGGGTGCGCCAGGAGATGACAACCCGGGAAAACTCCAGGCAATAGGATGTTTTGATGGTTTTTTTGAAAACTGGACTGTAGAAAACAACATAATTTTTACAGATAATTACCATGGTATTGCACTTTATGGGCTCATTGATGGTAAAGTGCTAAATAATACAGTTTTAGCACAAGATACAGGTTATGACAGAACCCCTTGGATTGAAATAGAAAGCCATAAATCCAGGGGGCCAAGCAGAAACTCCATAATAGCTAATAATATTGTTTCACGGTCGGTGAATGTTAATGAAGAAGGTGAAAATATTCGTGTAGAAAATAATTATGTGTTAACATCTGAACAGACATACAGCCTGATGTATGAAATTTTTGTAGACCCGGACAATTTTGATTTCCGTCTCAACGATAATGAGTTCACCAGGGAAAACATTATTAATAAAGGCCAATATATTGAAGGTGCAGAGTCTTCATCATATGATTTAAGTGGTAAGGCCAGGGATGAAGTGCCGGATTTAGGAGCTTTTGAGCTATAATAGTTATTAGTTTAACTCCTGGAATTTCGAATTAATATTTAATCCGATTTTTTAGGAGTTGAACTTTGCATAAAAAGCTTTTGTACAGTATCTTTGCACCTGCCTTCCGGTAGGCTGGGATGATTTACTATAAACTATTGATGAAAACTGCAGTAAGTACTTCAACAAAAACAAATACGTTAGCCATAATTTTTGATGATTTCAAGCAAATTACAAAAGCAGGTTTAGCATTTAGCGTAGTGTTTTCATCCATTGCAGGATATTTTCTTGGGGCTGAAACAATTCATTTTCAAACTTTAATTTTATTGGCTTTTGGCGGTTATTGCATGGTTGGTGCTTCCAATGCATTCAATCAGGTTATTGAAAAAGACCTGGATGCCTTAATGAACCGGACTAAAAACAGACCGGTCCCTTCAGGTAGGATGTCTGTCAATACAGCTCTTACAATTGCATTTGTGTTTACTGTCGTTGGGGTAATTACCCTTTATGTTGTAAATCCCAAAACGGCCATGTTTGGTGCAATATCTATTTTTTTATATACCAGTGTTTACACACCATTAAAAACAAAAACACCATTGGCTGTTTTTGTCGGCGCTTTTCCGGGTGCAATTCCTTTTATGTTGGGTTGGGTCGCAGCAACCAATGATTTTGGTATTGAACCAGGCACTTTATTTATGATACAGTTTTTTTGGCAGTTCCCACATTTCTGGGCTATAGGCTGGATGTTAGATGAAGATTATAAAAGAGCTGGTTTTAAAATGCTGCCTACGGGCAAAAAGGATAAATCAACAGCAATTCAGATTATCATGTACACTATCTGGATGATTGTAGTTTCAATTATTCCGGTTTTTGGATTTACGGGCAGGTTGGGTCTATCCGTTCCATCTGCAATTATTATATTCCTTATGGGAATTGGCATGTTGGTTTTTGCAATAAAGTTATATAATAAAAGAGATAATAAGTCGGCCAGGGCGTTAATGCTGGCAAGTGTGAGCTATATATCGCTCATGCAAATCGTTTATGTACTTGATAAATTTTTGAGTTAATGGATTTAACACAGGGGACAACAGAGGAGAAGAATATCAGGGCAAAAAAAATGATGCTCGGCTTTGGCATTTTAAGTTTATTAATGTCCTTTGCAGGGTGGACAAGTGCTTACATAGTAAGCTCATCCCGACCGGATTGGTTGTCAGATATAGATTTACCTCAGGCCTTTCTTTACAGTACTATCATTATAATTACCAGTAGTATTACCATTCAATTCGCTAAAATTTTTGTAAAAAAAGAAGATAAATCACTTTCAACGGCATTATTATTTCTAACATTTTTCTTAGGAATTGTTTTTATCGGGTTCCAATTTTCAGGATTTTCTGAAATAATAAGTAAGGGGTATCATTTTACTGGGCCAACAAGTAATGTAACATTTTCATTTATATATTTAATTGCTGCAGTACACATTGCGCACGTAATAGCCGGGTTAATAGTGATTTCAGTAGTAATTTATAATCATTTTAAAGATAGATATAAACACGGGCAAACCCTTGGTTTAGAACTAGGTGTGATCTTTTGGCACTTTCTGGGCTTTTTATGGGTATACCTGATTTTATTTTTCTATTTCTTTAGATAAATAAAAAACGTAAATTTGACCAATTTTTTAAACAGACTATTTAACTCTTATGGAAGCAACTGTTAAAACAGCTATTGAAGAAAAAGTTTGGGGGGGAGGAAATAAACCACTTAAAGCCAGTTATGGCAAGATGATGATGTGGTTTTTCATCCTTTCCGATGCATTGACCTTTT
>CALGUD010000028.1 GCA_937901915.1 uncultured Flavobacteriaceae bacterium | reverse complement strand
AAAATTGGTTGTTGTACCATTATTGGTCCCATCTACTAAAATAGTTACCCCCGGAAGAGGGCCATTTTCATCAGAGACTGTCCCGGAAACACTAATTTGTGCCTCGGAAGCGGCACAACATAGAAATGTCATCATAAGAAAACTTAACCGCATCGTAAGTTTCTTCTTAAAAAATAAAAATTTCATAAAATTGTTTGGTTAGTTAGTTAATATTTATGCTAATTAGCATAATATATGTTATTTTAACATTTATATATGCTATTTTAACTTCAAATATATTTAATTATTATTATTAACAAAAATTTAATATTTATTTCTTGCCTTCTATGTTAGTTTATCATCATAAAACTCATAGTTAGTCCTAAAAATCTGGTGCCTTAAATAAGAATAATCCTCGCAAATCTCCAGCATGATTTTTATCATACTTTAAAAGCAAATATTTCTGTTATTTTATATAGTTAAACAATTAAAACTGATAGAAATGGATTTTAATCTTAAACAATATGGTATTGATGTAAAAAATATTTATAGAAACAGCAGTACCCCTGTTTTGTATGAAGCAGGTTTACAAAATGAAAAAGGCACCGCAATTTCAGATGTTGGTGCGCTTTTAGTGTATTCAGGAAAAAAAACCGGAAGAAGCCCTAAAGATAAACGAATAGTAAAGCATTCAGATTCAGAAAAAAATATAGATTGGGGTAACGTTAATATAGCATTGGACGAACATACTTATATGGTTAACCGCGAACGTGCTGTTGATTACCTGAACATATCCGACCCATTATACGTTGTAGATGCCTATGCCGGCTGGGACCCGAAGTACCGGATTAAAGTAAGGATCATCTGTACTCGTGCATACCACGCCTTGTTTATGCAAAACATGCTTATTATGCCTTCTGACGAGGAATTGAAAAACTTTGAGCCCGAGTACACCATTTTAAATGCCGGTGGATTCCCTGCCAATATGTACACATCTGAAATGACTTCAAAAACCAGTATTGATCTAAATCTTGAAAAAAAGGAGATCATTATACTGGGGACTCAATATGCCGGGGAAATGAAGAAAGGTATTTTTTCGGTTATGAATTACTTAATGCCATTACAGGATGTACTGCCTATGCATTGCTCAGCAAATGTAGGGCACAAAGGTGATGTAACCATTTTATTCGGACTTTCAGGAACCGGAAAAACAACTTTAAGTGCCGACCCGAAAAGGAAACTTATAGGTGATGACGAGCATTGCTGGACACCTGAAGGGGTTTTTAATATTGAAGGGGGATGTTATGCAAAAGCTATAGATCTTTCCGCTGAGAATGAGCCGGATATTTTTAATGCCATCAAATTCGGAACAGTACTGGAAAATGTAGTTTATAATGATATAACCCGGACAGTGGATTATACCGATACTTCCATTACAGAAAACACAAGGGCATCATATCCCATAGATTATATAAACAATACACAAATTCCCTGCATCGCCGGACATCCAAATCATATCATATTTCTTACCTGTGATGCCTTTGGTGTATTACCTCCAGTGAGCAGGCTTACCCCCGAACAGGCGAGTTATCATTTTATTTCAGGATACACGGCAAAAGTAGCCGGTACTGAAGAAGGGGTTACCGAACCAAAAGCAACATTTAGTGCATGTTTTGGTGCAGCTTTTATGATGTGGCATCCCAACAAGTATGCAACCTTACTGGCCGAAAAGATCAGAAAGCATAATGTAACTACCTGGCTTGTGAATACCGGATGGACCGGTGGAGCATACGGTGAAGGTTCACGGATAAAATTAAAATATACCCGCGCTATGATAGATGCCATTCAAAATGGTTCTTTTGAAAACGCGGAAATGGTTTCCGATCCTCATTTCGGATTTGAAATTCCTACTTCGTGTCCCGATGTTCCTTCAGAAGTTTTAATCCCAAGGAATACGTGGAAGGACAAAGAGCAGTATGATGAAGTAAAAAATAAAGTAGTTGGACTGTTCCGGGATAATTTTAAGCAATTTGAGGATAATGTAGACCAGGAAATTTTAAATGCTTCTCCGGAAATTGCTGCGGAATCAATCAAATAAAATTTTGATAAGCTATTTAATAATATAAACTTCTCTAAAGTTTTAAACTTTGGAGAAGTTTTCTTGTTTCTGTCTATCCCTAGGCTCTTTAAAAAACAAACCAAATTATTTCTAGTTAATTTTGACATATCGCTCATTTTTATTCAAAGTCCATATATTCAGGGCTCTTTGCTCAAGTTTATTAACAGGACCGGGTTCTATGAATTCAATTTCAATGATACTTGCTAAAGCAATTTCATATTTTTTACTTTCAACCAGGTACCCGTCAACATAGATTTCATTTTGAGGGTTTAGGCCAAAAAATTTATTTAATTGTGACTGGCTTTTGGAAGCTATTTTTTTCTTTACATCCACAAATAAAATTCCATATTCAGAAAGATTATAATAATCTTCCTGCCCTTTTTTTGGCTTACCTTTTAAAACTGATATTTCCTTAACTACTTTCTTTAATTCTTTTTCTGAAGATCCTAAACTATTTAATAAGGTCTCACTGCCAATTATATATTCATTAAAAATAAAACTGGGATTTTGCGTTTTTGCTGAAGGAATTTTAACATAATTCTCCTGCGACAATAGATTGGCTGTAGTAAATAGAAGTAAAATATAAATACCCTTCATAATTGATTTACTTATAAATATTAAAGTTGAGATCATCCATACAGCAACCAAATATAAATAAAAAGCCTTTCCAAATGTGGAAAGGCCTTTCAAATTTATAGTATTATACGTATGTATTAATGATTCAATTCTTCTTCATCTTCCTGTAAAGGAATGTGCTGCGGTACAAAATCCTGTCCAGGGATCACATATTCGCCGTTTTCATTTGTTTTACTGTAATCATAAGGCCAACGATGTACATGTGGTATTGCTCCTGGCCAGTTTCCGTGCATATGCTCTACCGGAGCTGTCCACTCTAACGTGTTGGAACTCCATGGATTCTGCGGAGATCTTTGTCCGTAAAATATACTTCTTACAAAATTGTATGCAAACACTAACTGTGCTGCACCTGCAATCAATGCAAATACGGTCATTACTACCTGTACATCCGAAAGGTCGTCAAACATAGGGAAACTAGTATTCGTATAGTAACGTCTTGGTAATCCTGCCATCCCTACAAAGTGCATCGGGAAAAATACCCCATATGCACATACCGCTGTAACCCAGAAATGCACATAACCCAGGTTTTTATTCAACATTCTTCCAAACATTTTAGGGAACCAGTGATATACCCCTGCAAATAATCCGTATAAGGCTGATATACCCATTACCAGGTGAAAGTGTGCCACTACAAAGTATGTATCATGTACATTGATATCCAACGCACTATCTCCTAAAATAATACCTGTTAATCCTCCTGAAATAAATGTAGATACCAAAGCAATGGAGAATAACATTCCCGGATTCATTTGTAAATTTCCTTTCCAGAGAGTTGTGATATAGTTAAATGCTTTTACAGCAGATGGTATAGCGATTAATAATGTTGTAAATGTAAATACGGATCCTAAAAACGGGTTCATCCCGGATACAAACATATGGTGGCCCCATACAATGGTTGAAAGAAACGCAATGGCAAGGATAGATGCCACCATGGCCCGGTAACCGAAAATAGGTTTACGGGAATTGGTTGCTATTACTTCTGAAGTAATACCCAATGCAGGTAATATTACAATATATACTTCGGGGTGACCCAGGAACCAGAATAAATGCTCAAACAATACCGGGGAACCTCCCTGGTAGTGTAAAGCTTCACCCTGTATAAATATATCGGAAAGGAAGAATGAAGTTCCAAAACTTCTGTCCATGATCAACATTAAAGCTGCTGACAATAACACAGGGAAAGAAACAACACCTATAATAGCAGTAACAAAGAAAGCCCAGATAGTAAGTGGCAATCTTGTCATTGACATTCCTTTTGTTCTTAGGTTTATTACAGTAACAATATAATTTAATGACCCCAATAATGACGAAGCGATAAATATAGCCATAGATACCAACCAAAGTGTCATACCTGCCCCGGAACCTCCCTGGGCTTGTGGCAATGCGCTTAATGGCGGATAGATGGTCCATCCGGCAGCTGCAGGCCCTGCTTCAACAAAAAGTGAAATAACCATGATAACACTGGACAGGAAGAACAGCCAGTAAGAAACCATATTAAGGAACCCTGAAGCCATATCCCTTGCCCCGATTTGTAACGGGATAAGAAGGTTACTGAAAGTACCACTCAACCCGGCGGTAAGTACAAAGAACACCATAATGGTTCCGTGAATAGTTACTAATGCCAGATAAATGTTCGGATCCATTACTCCATTAGGAGCCCATTTGTCGCCCAACAAGATCTCATAAATTGCAAAAGATTCACCCGGCCATGCCAATTGCATTCTAAACAGCAGTGACATTGCAATACCGATGGTCCCCATGATTAAACCAGTAATTAAATACTGTTTGGAGATCATTTTATGATCCTGACTAAATATATATTTGGTTACAAAAGTCTCTTTGTGATGATGTCCATGATCGTGTTCGTGATCTTCTGCGTGTGCTGCTGTTGCTGACATAATCTATTCTATTTCTTATATATTGTTAAATAATATTTTTCTATAATACAGTGTTACTCTGCTACTACTCTTGATTGTTGGAATGTTTGTTGCTGTTCCATCCAGGCATCGTATTCTTCCTGGGTTTCCACTATAATTTTCATTTGCATATTGTAGTGTGAAGTCCCACAAATTTTATTACAAATAAGAGCATAATCAAATTCCCACGGATCGGCATCTTCTCCTTTTGCTCTTCTGTCTGCCCTGAGTTTATTTATTTTCTGAACTTTTTTAGTAATACCCGGATCTTTTCTCATTTCTTCTGAAGTGACCGATGGTGTAAAAGAGAATTGAGTGACCATTCCCGGAACAACATTCATCTGCGCCCTGAAATGTGGCATATAAGCCGAGTGGAGTACATCCTGCGAACGCATTTTAAAAATTATTTTTCTGTTTACCGGTAAATGCAGTTCTGTAAATGATATTACATCATCCTGGGCATTGGGATCAGATTCATCGATTCCGAATACATTGTTATTATCCAAATCGATTAAACGGACATTTGCATCACCTAAAACATTATCATTACCTGCGTATCTTGCCTTCCAGTTAAACTGTTGAGCATATAATTCAACAATAATAGGATCGCCTTCATCTTCATTGATATCCATAAGGGTTGTCCATGTATATAATCCATAAAGGATTAATCCTGCAAGAACTATAACAGGTATAATTGTCCAGATAAACTCCAATTTGTCATTATCTGCGTAAAACAATGCTTTTTTACCTTTCTGGCCTCTGTACTTGTAGGCAAAAAAATGCAATAGTGCCTGCGTAACGATTTGCACAAAAAATATCAATACCATTGATATGTACATGAGGTTGTCATATTGATCTCCATGCTCTGAAGCAGGGGTACCCAATACTACATCTCCCCACTCCCAAAAAGAGTATATGGTAAGTAAATAAAGGAATATTAAAAATGCGAACATTAAATATCCATTTAATTTATTGTCTTTATCGTTTGCTATCTGAGAATTATCAGATGCAGGCTGAGACAATTCAAAAATCTTTGTCATTTGCCAAATGGCAATAAAAACAAGTACAAGAACTATTATGGTTAAAAAAGCAGTCATGTTATATATCCTGTTTACTTTTTATAAATTTTATTAATAATGAAAGTGTTTACTTTCCTCAATAAATGGATTTCGCTTAGCAAGTAATGGTGCCTTTGCCAATGCGGAGAATACTACATAAATAAATAATCCCGCAAAAAATGCTATACCTCCCATTTCTGCTATGCCAATATACCATTTATCACCTACTGTTGCAGGCATGATCATATTAAATATATCAATATAATGCCCTAATAAAATTACGATTCCTGCAGTAACCACAAACCAGTTTACACGTTTGTAATCACTATTCATTAATATTAATATCGGGAACACGAAATTCATTACCAGCATCCCAAAGAACGGAAGTCCGTAATCTTCAATCCGTGTAACGAAATAGGTTACTTCTTCCGGGATGTTTGCATACCATATTAGCATGAACTGAGAGAACCATAAATAGGTCCAGAAAACGCTCATAGCAAACATAAATTTAGCAAGGTCATGAATATGACTGTCATTTACAAATTCGAGGTATCCTTTAGATTTCAGATAAATACTGATTAGTGCTATAACTGTTATGCCAGACACAAACATACTAGCAAAAACATACCATCCGAATAATGTACTGAACCAGTGAGGGTCTACACTCATGATCCAATCCCAAGACATCATTGATTCTGTAACGAGGAAAAAGACTAAAAATGCAGCTGATATTCTGAAATTCTTCTTAAAATTAATATCATCATCGGCTGTATCCTGAGCTAAAGAGAATTTTCTTGAAAAATGGCGATATGCAACCCAGCCTCCGATATAAATAGCTGCCCTGATTAAAAAGAAAGGGACACTTAAATATCCGGATTTACCCTGAAGCAGTTTATCTCCTGCCACTACATCTGCATCCATCCATACAAACAGGTGATTCATATGTAATCCTGATAAAAGAAGTATCAAAAACACAATTAATGCACCTGGTAAAAGATATGCTGTTATAGCTTCCATAACTCTAAACAAAACAGGTGACCAGCCGGCCTGTGCCGCCCTTTGAATAGCATAGAAAGCAAGTACACCCAGTGATATCATCATAAAGAAAAAAGCAGCCACATATAATGCGGACCAGGGTTTGTTTTGCAATTGATGAAATACATGCATATCATGTGCAGCATCATGTGCTTCATGCGTTGCTCCGGGAACTTCGGTTACTTTACCATGATTTTCGGGTTCAGCATGTGAAGCATCTCCGTGCCCGCCATGTCCTGATTCGGAAGCTGCTACTATGGCTTTCGCCTCCTCTACTGTACCAGGAGCTGATAAAAACCCGTATCCCAAACCAAGAATACCTACTGCCATTAAAATGAACGAAGCAATTCTTAATCTATTTGAAAATGTGTACATATCTCTATTAATTCTCTTTATTGGATAATCATTATTTTGCTAAATTCCCTCTGAGTTGCATAACATACTCGGTAACCTGCCAGCGTTCTTTGTCATTTAATTGTGCCGCGTACGAACCCATTGAATTCCTACCATGATAAATCACATGGTAAGTGCTTCCTTCAGTAATATCCCTGTCTATATAATTGGGTACCCCTAGAAACTTCTCACGCTGCACTAAGGTTCCCTGCCCGTCTCCTTTACCTCCATGGCAAATGGCACAATAAATATCATATAAAACCTTCCCCTTAGCGAGATTAGCTTCGTTACTTACGGAATCTAACGGACTTTTTAAACCAGCTTTCGCTGCCTCGTACCCTTCGTTTGTATCGGGGTATTCATACAGAGATCCACCTCTGGATATTGTACCATCTGCAGGTATCAATGCCTCCATACCATCCGGAAAAGCATCAGATTCATCTAAGGCTTCATAAGGCACAGGCTCATACATATTTGGAAAAAACTGATAGTTTCGCTCAGATTTATTGAAACATGAAGTCATAACAACTGCAGCTCCAAGTACTATTCCTATTTTAATAAAGCTCTTCATAATATTAATGCTTTTCTAAAATTTTAACTTCCAATGCTCCAGAATCCTGAAGCAGGTTCATTACATCATCTTCATTACCATGAACTGACACTTCCATTAAAAAATGATCGTCAGTGGTCCTTACATCCGGATTTTCGGCTGTTTTGAATGGCCATAACTTACTTCTTAAATAAAACGTTATTACCATTAAATGCGCAGCAAAAAATACAGTCATTTCAAACATGATCGGTACAAAAGCCGGCATATTCTGGATATAGCTGAAGCTTGGTTTACCGCCAATATTCTGAGGCCAGTCTTCAATCATGATATAATCCATCATCACAATAGCGACTGTTAAACCAACCAATCCATACATGAAAGATGCGATAGCTATTCGAGTAGGCTCAAGTCCCATAGCCTTATCAAGTCCATGAACCGGAAATGGGGTGTAAACCTCTTCTATATGGTAATGTGCCGCTTTTACTTTTTTTACGGCTGACATTAGCACATCGTCGTCGTTATATATTGCCTGTGCAATTTTTGATGCCATAATTATTTTATTAAATTTTTAGCCTGCCCTGCCCAATCTTCACGCTTTGCCTTACCCGGAAGGGTAGCTGTGAGAGATTCTAACAGACCATATTCTTTTGTTCTCATCTTACTAATCTGAACATAGGTATATATTCCGACTTTGTTTAAGGTATCTTCCATTAATGAATCAATACCATCAATTTTTGTAAGGTCGTCTGCTTGTTGAGTTTCCGGATCAAACTTTCCGATCCTGGCAAACAACTCATCTATTTTTTTTGCTTTATCATCAATATCTTTTTCGGTATCTGTAATATCCGTAATTACTTTTCCCGAGGTTCTTTGATCGGTTGCTGCCCCTACCAGGGTTTTTCCTCCTTCTCTTAACCTCTTGTATCTTTCACCGGATGATTTTAGTATTGTTTTTACTTCCGCTTGAGCAATTACTGGGAATGTACGTGCATACAGAAGGAACAATACAAAAAAGAACCCGATTGTACCTATAAAAATTCCAATATCTACAAAAGTTGGTGAGAACATGGTCCATGATGACGGTAAATAATCCCTGTGCAGTGAAGTAACAATGATTACAAAACGCTCAAACCACATACCAATATTTACAACGATTGATATAATAAAGGAGAACATGATACTTGTACGCAATCTCTTAGACCACATAAACTGCGGAGAGAACACGTTACATGTCATCATTGCCCAGTATGCCCACCAGTAAGGTCCTGTTGCCCTGTTAAGGAATGCATACTGTTCATATTCCACTCCGGAATACCATGCTACAAATAATTCCGTAATATATGCACATCCCACTATTGAACCTGTAATCATAATTACGATGTTCATTAATTCAATATGCTGAACAGTAATATAATCTTCAAGATTACATACTTTACGCATGATGATAAGAAGTGTATTTACCATCGCAAAACCTGAAAAAACAGCTCCTGCAACAAAATATGGTGGAAATATGGTGGTATGCCAACCCGGAATCACGGAAGTAGCAAAGTCAAATGATACAATAGTGTGTACGGAGAGTACAAGTGGAGTTGCCAAACCTGCAAGTACCAGTGATACTTCTTCAAAACGTTGCCAATCTTTAGCCCGTCCGCTCCATCCAAAACTTACAAGACTGTATATTTTCTTTTGAAAAGGCTTTACTGCCCTGTCACGAATCATTGCAAAATCCGGCAATAACCCTGTCCACCAGAAAACCAATGAAACGGAGAGATATGTTGAGATTGCAAATACGTCCCAGAGTAAGGGCGAATTAAAGTTTACCCATAGCGACCCGAACTGGTTTGGAATGGGTAGTACCCAGTATCCTAACCAAGGGCGACCCATGTGAATGATTGGAAAAAGTCCGGCCTGCACAACTGAGAAAATAGTCATTGCCTCAGCTGAACGGTTAATGGCCATTCTCCATTTTTGACGGAAAAGTAAAAGTACCGCCGAAATTAATGTTCCTGCGTGACCGATACCAACCCACCAAACAAAGTTAGTGATATCCCAGGCCCAACCAACAGTTTTATTTAGGCCCCAGGTACCAATACCTGTTGAGATTGTATAAATGATACTGCCCACTCCCCAGAGAAATGCTGCTAAAGCAATAGAGAAAACTATCCACCATTGTTTGTTAGCTCTTCCCTCTACCGGTGCTGCAATATCAACCGTTACATCGTGATAACTTTTATCTCCGGTTACTAAGGGTTTACGTATAGGTGCTTCGTAATGCGACGCCATAATACTTATATAATTATTTCTTTATTACTAATTATTGATTAAGCTGTTTCTGTATTTCTCACTTTTACGTGGTAAAACACATTTGGTTTTGTTCCCACATGTTCCAGTAAGTGATACATCCGATCGCTTTCCAGTAATCCGGATACTTCGCTTTCTTTATCATTAATATCTCCAAATACCATGGCATTTGTAGAACATGCTGCTGAACAGGCAGTCTGAAATTCTATATCTTTAATTCCTCTTCCTTCGCGTTTAGCATCCAAAATGGTTTTTTGTGTTTTTTGAATACACATGCTACATTTTTCCATGACACCACGGGAACGAACAACCACATCAGGATTTAACACCATTCTACCAAGGTCATCATTCATGTGGAAATCGAACTCATCATTATTATTGTAAAGGAACCAGTTAAAACGACGGACTTTATAAGGACAGTTATTTGCACAATATCTCGTTCCAACACAACGGTTATAAGCCATATGGTTCTGGCCCTGGTTACTATGTGAAGTTGCCGCTACAGGACAAACTGTTTCACATGGAGCGTGGTTACAATGCTGACACATTACAGGTTGGAATACCACTTGCGGATCTTTTGAAGGGGATTCCATTTCGCCAAATCCACCTAAACTGCCTTTATCTCCCCATAATCCGTCTAACTCATCCTTTTTAATATAATCATCTTTAAAAGTGTCCTCAGAAGAATAATACCTGTCAATACGCAACCAGTGCATATCCCTTGATTTTCTTACTTCAGCTTTACCAACAACCGGCACGTTATTTTCTGCATGGCATGCTATTACACACGCACCACATCCTGTACAGGCATTCAGGTCTATGGATAAATTAAAGTGGTGCCCGATGGAATGATCGAATCCTTCCCACAAATCGGCTGATGGGGATGTTACAGGAACATTCTGGTGATTTATTGAAACATGAGGCATCGGATTCCATTCACTCGCATCCTTCGTGTTAAACACCTGCAAGGTGGTTTCTTTAACTATATCACCCCTACCCATTAAGGTATTATGTAACTGAACACACGCAAATTCATGGATACCGGAAACCTTTTCAAGTTTTACCGTTTGAACATCTCTAAAGTTGCTGTATAATTTATAGGCGTTAACGCCGGTCTGCATTTCTTCTTTTAGTCCTTTCTTTCTTCCATATCCAAACGAAAGACCTACTGAACCGTTAGCCTGTCCGGGCTGGATAATAACAGGAGCAACCAGAGATTGGCCGTCGGCTGTCTCAACTTTTACATAACTTCCGTTTAAACCTCCGTTAGCTGCGTGATCATTTTCCAATCCTAAAGCTTCTGCATCAGATTTAGATATTGTAATATAATTATCCCACGAAACTCTGGTTATTGGATCAGGAAACTCTTGTAACCAGGGATTATTTGCCTGTTGTCCATTCCCCATACCCACTTTAGGATAGAGAAGCAATTCCAGGCTGGAAGATGAGTTTGATGCCAACTTACTCAACATGGCATCGGTTACTTCCGCTCCAGTAGTCGGCACATTTTCCTGATCTTGTTCCGCAGACGTTTCACCTACAACATTTTCAGTTTCTACATTTGAAATTGGTGATGATGCTTTAAAAAAACCATCATGTACTGCCTGATTCCACGAGCTTCCATTTAAAATACCTGAATCCCAGTTATCTTTTATATAATCGTGATATGTTATATCATTACCTGTCCACTTTAACAATGCCTCCTGAAACTGGCGTGTATTAAATAAGGGACGGATTGTAGGTTGCGTAATGCTGTAATATCCTCTTTTCATTTCCACATCACCCCATGATTCCAGGTAATGAGATTCAGCAGCGATATATTGTGATAAAGTAGATGTTTCATCTTCTTTTGTTGAGAAGGTAACAGAAAGGTTTACACCTTTTAATGCCTCTTCAAAGCCTGAAGCTTCAGGTAATGTATAAACAGGATTAACCCCACTCATGATCAAGGCGCCCACTCTTCCTGATTTCATATCATTTATCAGCGTAATAACTTCTTCTGTATTACCCTGACGTATTAACTTAGGAGCCGATGTGTCAAAAGCGGCACTATTAAGGCTCTCATTAATAGCTAAAACTATTCTTTGCGCGTCAACATCCTGGATTCCGGTTACAACAACTGCTCTACTTCCTTTAGCCCTGACCTCAACTACCGCTTGCTTAATAATTGCATCTACGGCTTCCGGCAGGTCTCCGGGAACAGATTTAGTGTTCAGGTATCCGTAAAACTTAGCTAAAGCTATTTTTTGTTGAGAAGGTGTAAGCGCAACACGATTGTCGGCATTTGCCCCGGATAATGTCATATTAGATTCAAACTGAATATGCCTTGACATTTTTCCATTCTTAGGGACACGTCCTTTTGCATATCCTGCATCATAACCTCCACCTTGCCAGTTACTTAAAAAATCTGCACCAAATGATACAATTACTTCAGCTTTTGAAAAGTCGTAATCGGCCAAAGCTCGAACCCCGTACTTTGATTCAAATGCATTTAATGCAGCATCTTCAGAAATAGCATCGTACTGTACATGTTTAACATTACCATATCTTGAAGAAAATTCTGCTATTAACTTTGTAGTTGAAGGACTGGCATAAGTTTGTGTTAATAAAGCTATTTGTTTACCGCTCTGCTGTGCTGTCTCTAACTTAGAAATCACATCAGCATCCAGTGCATCCCAGGTTACATATTCACCTTTCAATTTGGGCCCCTGAACTCTTAAGCTATCGTATAATGAAAGGACAGATGCCTGAACTCTGGCATTTGCACTACCATTTATAGCAGTTTCTTTATTATTTTCAACTTTTATGGGGCGCCCTTCCCTGGTTTTTATGAGAATACTGGCAAAATCATACCCGTCGGCAATTGTAGTAGCATATAAGTTTGCTACACCCGGACGAATTTGTTCCGGCTGAACAACATAAGGGATAGCTGTTTTAACAGGCCCTTCACATGCTGCCAAAGTAGCGGCTGCTGTACTAAAGCCTACATATTTAAGAAAATCCCTTCGTGTAGTTGATGATGATTCCAGATTTTCTTTATCACCTAAAAACTTATCTACAGGTATTTCCTCAACAAACTCATTCTGTTTAAGTGTTTCCATGACAGAACTGTTCGGGTTTAGTTCCTCAACACTTTTCCAGTATTTTTTGTTTGATGCCATGTTATATATAAAATTAACTCTTTAATAATTTATTAATAGTGACACTTACCACACTCTAAACCGCCCATTTGGGCCACAGTAAGTTCTTCAACACCATACTTTTTTGACAATTCTTCGTGAATTTTCTCGTAATATGCATTCTGCCCCAGTTTTACATTGCTTGTACGGTGACAATCTACACACCAGGCCATTGTAAGCGGGGAATGCTGATAAACAACTTCCATCTCTTCAACAGGGCCATGGCACTGCTGACAGGCAATTCCACCTACCTCAACGTGCTGAGAGTGATTAAAGTATGCAAAATCAGGAAGGTTATGTATTCGGATCCATTTTACAGGTTTTTCATTACCTGTATAACTTTGAGTGGTCACATCCCAACCAACTGCATCATAAAGTTTTTGAATTTCCTCGTCATAGAATTCTTTTGTATGCTCTGCCGTAACATCTCCATTGTAATCAGAAATAGTTTTATGGCAGTTCATACAAACATTTAATGACGGTATACCTGAATGTTTTGAGACCCTTGCAGAGGAATGGCAAAATTTACAATCTATTTCATTGTCGCCTGCATGTATTTTATGTGAAAAGTGTATTGGTTGCACTGGTTGATAACCCTGGTCTACTCCGAGCTGCATAAAGTACCCATACATAAAATAAGCCGATGCAAGTAATAAGAAAATAGCAGTGACCATTACAAGAAACTGGTTTTTAACAAAGGCCTTCCAAACCGGCATTCTCTTTTCAGATTCTCTTTGAGCCAATTGAACACCACTCGCTTCAGCAATACGTCTTAAAGTCCTGTTTACCAGGAAAAGCATTATAACCAACAAAGCAAAAACTAAAGCCAGAGCTCCAAGAATTATATTGTTTGAGATTCCTGAACCTGACCCTCCCTGGCCAGCAGCATCGCCCGGCACCCCCGGGGGAGTTATTGGCTCGGCTCTTTCCTGCATAGTATATGCAAGAATATTGTCTATTTCTTCGTTTGATAATTGCGGAAAAGGTGTCATTATAGCACCATTATACTCTTCAAAGAGTGCAACTGCCTGGGGATCCCCGGCTTTTATCATTGCCGGACTATTATGAATCCAGTCATATAACCACTGTCGATCATATTTATCTCCCACACCTCTAAGCGGTGGCCCTGTCATAGGTTTATCCAAATGATGGCAGGCTGCACAATTGGCATTAAATAAAGATTTACCGGCAGTAGGATCTCCATCTTGAGCAAAAAGAGTGGTTGAAAATGATAACAGGAGGGTTAATCCGATACCTAGAATTCTGGAAATTGAATTACGGTGCATCACCTTTTTCATATTTAGTATATGTTTCAATCTTAAATTTGGCACGATTTTTATAGCCTGCAAAGGATACGAAACTCGTTCTAATAATTTCGAGCACAAAAATACGACATAGACTCGATTTGGGAAATGTTAGAGAAGCGTTAATTCATAATTTATAACAATTCTAAATAACTTTTTCCGTTATTAGAAAAAGAGATATGAGTTACATTTGCATTAAAACAATTTTACTATGATTTTTAAAATTAAAATTAAATCAACTTTCGTTTTGATTACCAGTATGTTGATGTCCGGTCTTTTATTTTCTCAGTCGGACAGTCTGAATTATAAATCCAAAACTGGCCTGCATATTCCGGATGGAATTGTTCAGGTAGACCAAGACCCGAAAATTGAAAAACTTATTGAAACCAGGGTCAAGATGAACAGATCTAATAATGATGATTACTACAAAATACAGATTTATAACGGTCCTTTATCCGGCGCCGAAGAGGCGAAGAATGATTTTAAAAAACAGTATCGTGATTTAGCATGTGATATCAGTTTTGAAACCCCCAATTACAAGGTCAGGGTTGGAAAATTCAGAACCCGGCTGGAGGCAGAGAAGCAATTGCTAGATATACGTAAAAAATATTCGAATGCGTTTTTGTTGGTACCGTAAGGCTGATAATTTTTAAGATACAAGACACAAGATACAAGACAAAAGACTAAAGCTCTCCTCCTTGAGTCCCGACGGATCGGGAGAGTACCATCCGCCGTAGGTAGATGGGGAGGTGGTGGCTTTTTTACAGAGTAGTTCTACCCTTCCGTCTCCTACGCTTCGCATAGGATCCACCTTCCCTAATCAAGGGAAGGAGCTTTATATTCAAATTATTTTATCAATTGTGGTACCAATGCTTTTTCAGAAGCATTCAATGCAAAAATAAAAGCATTTAGAGTACAATTTAGAGGAGTCAAAAATATAGAATTCTTCCTTTATAGATTAACTACAATTTTTGCATAAACACAACATTTAGGAATGATTCCTAACCACTCATAACTCTACATTCTGAATTTGATGCTTGAAATTATTTGCCTAAATCGTATTTCGTTCATCATGCTTCGTAAATCGTAACTGATAATAACTCTATTATACAAAAAAAAGGTTGCCTTTTCAGACAACCTCTTTAAATTTTTATATAGTTAAAACTATTTAAGTTTTTTCTTCACCGCTACTTCCTGGAATCCTTCAACAATATCACCTTCCTGGATATCGTTATAATTTTTAATCTGGATACCACAGTCATAACCTTTTGATACTTCTTTCACATCATCTTTGAAACGTTTTAAAGAAGCCAGTTCACCTGTATAAATTACAACACCGTCTCGGATTAAACGTATGCTTGCATTTCTGAATATTTTACCATCAGTAACCATACACCCTGCAATGGTTCCGACTTTAGATATTTTAAATGTTTCCCTTATTTCTGCTGTACCTGTAATTTCTTCTTTCATTACCGGTGAAAGCATTCCTTCCATGGCATCTTTAAGGTCATTAATAGCATCATAAATAATAGAATATGTTCTGATATCAATTTCTTCACGATCTGCCACCATTCTTGCATTACCCATTGGCCTTACATTAAATCCAATGATAATTGCATCGGATGCAGACGCGAGTAATACATCAGATTCTGTGATAGCTCCTACTGCTTTATGTATGATATTAATATGTATTTCTTCAGTTGACAGTTTTTGAAATGAATCTGTTAATGCTTCCACAGAACCATCAACATCACCTTTAAGAATAATGTTTAATTCTTTAAAGTCACCCAGGGCAATACGTCTTCCGATTTCATCTAAAGTTATATGTCGCTGGGTTCTTACTGATTGCTCACGTTGTAATTGTGTTCTTTTAACGGCTATTTGTTTTGCTTCACGCTCATCTTCAAAAACATGGAACTTGTCGCCTGCCTGCGGTGCACCATCTAATCCTAAAAGTGAAACCGGTGTTGACGGGCCTGCTGTTTTAATAGTATGTCCTCGTTCATCAAACATGGCTTTTATTTTTCCACTGTGTGTACCTGCAAGAACATAATCCCCTATTTCCAGGGTTCCGGACTGCACTAACACCGTGGAAACATAACCACGTCCTTTATCGAGAAATGCTTCTACAACAGTCCCAGACGCCATTTTTTCAGGATTGGCTTTTAATTCAAGTAATTCAGCTTCAAGCAATACTTTTTCAAGAAGTTCTTTTACACCGTCCCCGTTTTTAGCAGAAATGTCATGAGATTGTATTTTTCCTCCCCAATCTTCTACCAATAGATTCATTGCAGCCAGTCCTTCTTTTATTTTATCAGGATTTGCATTTGGTTTGTCAATTTTATTTATGGCAAACACAATAGGCACACCTGCTGCCTGGGCATGGCTTATGGCTTCCTTAGTTTGAGGCATAATATCATCATCTGCAGCCACTACAATTATTGCTATATCTGTAACCTGGGCTCCACGGGCACGCATTGCTGTAAAAGCCTCGTGACCCGGTGTATCAAGAAATGCTATTTTTTGACCATCATCAAGGGTTACCCCATAGGCACCAATATGCTGAGTTATTCCACCACTTTCACCTGCAATTACATTTTCCTTACGAATATAATCCAAAAGTGAAGTTTTACCGTGGTCAACGTGGCCCATTACTGTAACAATAGGGGCTCTTGGATGGAGATCTTCTTCCTTATCTGTTTCTTCCGCAATAGAATCTTCTATATCTGCTGTTATAAACTCTACCTCGTAACCAAATTCGTCTGCTACAATGGATAATGTCTCTGCATCTAAACGCTGATTCATGGTTACCATCATACCGAGTGACATACAGGCAGATATAATTTGTGTAACCGAAACGTCCATCATAGTTGCCACTTCACTGGCGGTAACAAATTCAGTTACTTTTAAAACCTTACTTTCCAGTTCCTGCTGGGCAAGGTCTTTTTCAGTTTGCTGACGGTGAGTATCTCTTTTCTCTCTACGATATTTAGCTCCTTTGGATTTTGAAGATTTCCCCTGAAGTTTCTCTAAGGTTTCCCTAACTTGTTTTTGTACTTCTTCATCCGTTAATTCGGCTTTAGGAGTAACTGTACGGCTCGCACCTGCACCTTTTCTGCCTTTTCCTTTATTTCTATCCGCAAACCTGCTTCCTGTCCCTGAAGTTCCAGTACCTGTTCCTCCCTGTTCCGATGCAGATTTTTTTGGAGCATCTTTGGTAATTCTTCTCCTTTTCTTTTTCCTGTCTGCAGCACTTTCAGTTGATGAAGGCTTTGTGGTTTTCTTAGGCTCTTCTTTTTTCTTTTTGGGCTTCTTAAACTGGTTAAGATCTATTCGCTCCCCGGTCATTGTAGGCCCGGTAAGCTTTTTATATTTTGTTTGTAATCTTTCGGAATTTTCCGGAGTAATTTCTACTTCAGGTTCTTCAACTATTTCTTTTGGTTTCTCTTTAACTTCCTTAGGTTCTTCCTCAGCAGTTTCTTCTTTCTTAGCCTCAGGCTTTGTTACTTCCGGCTCAACTGTATCAGGCTTGGTTACTTCGGATTTTTCCTCAGTTTTTTTCTGCTCTACCTCTTTAGTTTTTGTATCTTTTTTAGATTCACCTTTTTGTCTGAAGTTTTTATTTGCCTCTAGATCAATTTTACCTACAGTTTTGGGAGTTTGAATAGTTTGCTTAGCCCTTATGACTTCTTCTTTTTCAACAGTTTTGCGCTTTTCTTCTATTTCTTTCTCCAATTCCTGCCTGATAGCTTCTTTCTCTTTGCGCTTTTCTTCGCTTACCTCAATAGATGCTACTTTTTTGCTTTTATCGGTTTGAAATTCGTCTAAAAGAACTCGGTATACCTCACTGGTGATTTTAGCCGTAGGCCTTGCATCAATTTCATGTCCTTTTGATGCCAGATGCTCAACAGCCCTGTCCAGTGAAATATTAAGTTCCCTTAAAACTTTGTTTAGCCTCAATGTTGCGTTTTCAGCCATAATTAACTTTTAACTCCCAAAAATTTATTTAAATTCTAATCTTCGAATTCTTCTTTCAAAATTCTGACTACTTCTAAAATTGTTTCTTCTTCTAAATCTGTTCTTTTAACCAAATCATCTACATCCTGGTCTAATACGCTTCTTGCAGTATCTAACCCGATTTTCTTTAATTCTTCAATAACCCAGGCTTCAATTTCATCAGAGAATTCGGTCAACTCTACATCTTCTTCAGCCCCTTCCCTGAACACATCTATTTCGTAGCCGGTTAATTGTCCGGCCAAACGGATATTAAATCCTCCTTTTCCAATTGCTTTGGAAACTTCTTCTGGCCTCAATATAACTTCAGCTCTTTTATTTTCTTCATCAAGTTTAACCGAAACCACCTTTGCCGGGCTCAATGCACGGCTAATTAAGAGTTGCGGATTACTTGTATAATTAATCACATCAATATTCTCATTCCCTAACTCACGGACAATACCATGAATCCTGGAACCTTTCATCCCTACACAAGCTCCAACCGGATCTATCCTGTCATCATACGAATCTACGGCAACTTTTGCTTTTTCACCGGGTATTCTCACAACTTTTTTTACAGATATCAATCCATCAAAAACTTCCGGAATTTCCTGTTCGAACAATTTTTCGAGAAAATTAGGTGAAGTTCTCGACATGATAATCATAGGCTTATTGCCCTTTAACTCTACGCTTTCAATGATGCCTCTTACGTTTTCGCCTTTTCTGAAAAAGTCTGAGGGTATTTGTTTTTCTTTCGGCAAAATTATTTCATTTCCTTCGTCATCTAACAAAATTACGGCTTTATGTCGTATATGATGAACTTCTGCAGTATAAATATCGCCGATTAGATCTTTAAATTGTTTATAAATAGTTGTATTATCGTGCTCATGTATCTTGGAAATAAGATTTTGGCGCAATGCTAAAATAGCCCTTCTTCCTAAATCAATAAGCTTAACTTCTTCAGACACATCTTCCCCTACTTCAAAGTCAGGCTCAATTTTCCTGGCTTGTGTTAAAGATATTTCCTGGTTAGAATCTTCTACCTCATCATCAGCAACTACAACACGGTTCCTCCAAATTTCCAAATCCCCTTTATCGGGATTTATAATGATATCAAAATTATCATCCGAACCAAACTTTTTCTTAAGTGCATTTCTGAAAACGTCTTCCAGAATAGCCATAAGTGTTACACGATCTATGAGCTTATCGTCTTTAAACTCCGAAAATGATTCGATCAATGCAATATTTTCCATGTCATTTTTAAAATTAAAAAGTTATCATCACTTTAGCTTTTGTAATATCCTCAAAGGATAATATTTTTTCTTTTTTCACAGTTACTTTTCCTTTTCCTACCGGCTTGGATTCCCGGGTTTTCCACTCCAACTTTATTCCGTTTTCAATAATATCCGTAAGGGTTCCTTCAAATTTTTCATCCCCGGCGGTAACTTCCAGTATTCTTCCAATATTCTTGTTGTACTGTCTGATGTTTACTATGGGTTCCGTTGCCCCTGCAGAAGTAACCTCTAATGAAAAATCTTGTTCTTCCCTGTCAAGGTTGTGTTCTATTTGCCTGCTTGCATCTATACAATCCCGCAGTGTAACACCATCGTCACCGTCAATTATTACTCTAATCTTGTTGTCTGCAGATACTGAAAGTTCAATTAAAAAAAGATTTGTTCTTTCTTCAAAAAAACTATCTAAAAGTATCTTTACATTATCCTTTAACATAGTTTCCAGTATAAAAAGAGGGGACTTTATGTCCCCTCAGAAAACAGATATTTTGCTTTCAACGGTGCAAATATACAAAAAAAATTTATTATTGATCATAACCAATATCATTTATAAAACAGATTCAAATTGTATCTTTATAGAAAGATAAATATTATAATTATGAAACACATTTTAGTCCCAACCGATTTTTCGCCACAATCAGAGTATGCTCTAAAAGTGGCAGCTCAGCTTGCAAAAAAATTTAAGGCTGATATTCATTTGCTTCACGTACTGGAACTTCCCTTGCACCTTGCAACTGTAGATTCGGGCCAAATACCTGAAGCTGTTTTTTTTATGAAACTTGCTCAACAGAAGTTTGAAAAATTTAAAGCTAAGCCGTATCTAAAAGATATTACTGTGCATGAGGCTGTCGAATCCTATAAAATAAGTGATGGCATTAAAGATTTTTCGAAAGAAAATAAAATAGACCTTATTGTTATGGGATCCAGTGGCGCAACCGGCCTAAAAGAAATGTTTATAGGGTCTAATACAGAAAAGGTGGTCCGTAATTCCGATATACCTGTTCTCATTCTAAAAGAAAAAGTAGATGCTTTTAAAATTGATGATTTTGTGTATGCATGTGATTTTGAAGATTCATCATTGAAAGCCTATAAAAATGCCGTTAAATTTGCCGATAGTTTTGAAGCAACAATACATTTACTTTATGTTAACACTCCTCATTTATTTACTACAACAAGTGAGACCAATTCAAAAATTAATAGTTACATTAAAAAGCTAAAACCAAAAAATTATACTATAAATATCTATAATGACGATACTGTTGAACAGGGAATTTTAAATTTTTCACAATCAATTAATGCAAATATTATTGGCATAAGTACTCACGGAAGAAGCGGATTAGATCACTTTTTCAGTGGTAGTATTGGTGAAGATTTAGCAAATCATGCTATCAGGCCGGTTATAACTTTTAAAATATAGCACATAATTGTTGATTCGTTTAATTGTTTAATCGTGTAATTGTATACTTTTTTTATTAGGTTAATTTCGACTGCCTCGCCTGACTGTCACTCAGCAGAGACTATGAAGAATTTAGGTAGTAAGGCCCAATAGGTGGCTTCGAGAGCCTCAGCCACCTATCTACAAAAACCTCTCGGTTGAGAAGGATCATTTGTTTATGTTGGCCTACCCCGCCTACATTTTTATTTCGGACGGGCAGGAAGGACTCCCTTCGACTAGCGCTCAGGGCAGGCTTCTCGTCCTTGTATCTTAATAATAAAATTTTTTTTCCAAAAAAAATCCCTCTCATTTTGAGAAGGATCATTTGTTTCTGTTGGCCTACAAGGACTCGAACCTTGAACGACTGAACCAAAATCAGCTGTGTTACCAATTACACCATAGGCCATTCGTGTAAATGTAAATATACCTTCCGGTATAGCGGATGCAAATTTACATCAATCTTTTATTTGCACAAACATTTTTTAAATTAATTTAAAGGTGTAATATTCCTTTCTTGTTAACGTTTCTGAAAATAACATTTTCATCTATTTATTTATTCTTAAATTCGCTGTCTGACAGAAACAATAATTCATGTTAACAATACAATTTAAAAAATGGGATACTATTCTTGGCTGGATAGTTTTTTTAATTGCATTTATTACGTATTCTCTAACCGTTGAACCAACGGCAAGTTTTTGGGATGCAGGGGAATATATTTCAACTTCGGCAAAGTTACAGGTAGGACACCCCCCAGGGGCACCATTCTTTCAAATTATGGGTGCTTTTTTTGCCATGTTTGCGTCCGAACCTGAATCAGTTGCTTTAATGGTGAATTATATGTCTGTTTTTTCCAGCGCATTTACCATACTTTTTATGTTCTGGACCATTACCAACCTCACTAAAAAGATCGTATTAAAAGAAAGTGAAATTTCTTTATCCAATGCCATAGCAATATTCGGAAGTGGTGTAGTAGGAAGCCTGGTATATACATTTTCAGATAGTTTCTGGTTTAATGCTGTAGAGGCGGAAGTTTATGCAATGGCTACATTTTTAATGTCTCTTATGTTCTGGATGGGCTTGCGCTGGTCTGATGAAATGCATGAACCCCGGGGCAATCGCTGGCTTATACTCATTTCATTGGTAATAGGTCTTTCTTTTGGTGTTCATTTCATGGCTTTATTGACTATTCCCGCCATTGGTATGATCTACTATTTCAAAAACTATGAGAATATAACTGCTAAATCATTTATACTGGCAAACGTAATTTCGGTAGCCATCCTATTATTTATATTTAAATTATTACTTCCCAATGTAATGCGATTATTTGGTTACCTGGAGGTATTTTTTGTAAACAGTATTGGTATGCCATTTAATTCGGGCACCATTATTGCCGGTTTATTAATAATTGCTGCATTTTATTTTGGATTAAAATATACCAGGGACCGAGGATACATTCAATTAAACACCATCGTTTTATGTGTGATGTTTGTACTGATAGGATTTTCTACCTGGTTAATGATACCCATAAGGGCCAATGCAGGCACTGTTATCAACGAGAACAGCCCTTCGGATGCTCGTCTTTTACTCGCATATTATAATCTTGAACAATACCCGGAAACCCATTTGTTCTACGGTCCCATGTACTCAGATGCTTATGCAGGACAGGATCCTATAGATCCGCATATGGATGATAAACCTAAGTATGAACGTGACTATAAAACCGGGAAATATATTATTGTTAATGATTACAAAGACGCTCGTGTAGCTCCACATTCTGACCATGTGGGGGTTTTACCGCGTATGTGGAGCAGTGAACATGCTGATAATTACATGAAAATTACCGGGCCGTTAAATATTAAAATTAAACCTGAATATTATAAAGAAAGTGAAGAATTAAGAACTGCTGTCAGACAAATTAAAAGTGACCTGCAAACAGGTGCGGTTGATGAGGAAGAATATGTTCAATTTATAAAACAGTTTAAAGAATATCTGATAGTAGAAAAACCAAGCTTTTGGCAGAACATGCACTATCTCTTTGAGTTCCAGATAGGATATATGTACCTGCGGTATTTTATGTGGAATTATGTTGGAAAACAAAATGATATTCAGGGTAAATACGACAATAATGGCAACTGGCTCAGTGGAATTAATTTTATTGATGAGTTGTTTTTAGGCTCCCAGGAGAATCTTCCGTCTGACATGAAAAACAATAAGGGAAGAAATACGTATTTCTTTTTACCTCTAATTCTGGGTATTATCGGTTTTATATTTCAGCTTACAAAAAACAAGAAACAATTCTGGGTACTCTTTATCCTGTTTATATTTACCGGTGTAGCTCTCAAATTATATTTAAATGAAAGGCCATTTGAACCCCGGGAGCGCGATTATGCCCTGGTGGGATCCTTTTATATATTTGCCATTTGGATAGGAATGGGAGTTTATGCTTTATTTGAGGAATTCAAAAAACTATTAACCCCAAAAATTCTGGCACCAGTTGTAACTGTGGTTTGTTTACTGGCGGTTCCTGTAGTAATGGCTTATCAAAACTGGGATGACCACGATCGATCCGGCAGGTATACTGCACAATCCATGGCTAAATCATATTTAGAGTCTGTACAGGAAGATGTTGGGGCCATGTTGTTTACTATTGGCGATAATGACACCTTTGCACTTTGGTATGCACAGGAAATTGAAGGTTACCGGACTGATGTTCGCACAATAAACACGAGTCTGTTTGCTACAGATTGGTATATTGACCAGATGAAAAGGAAAGCATATGAAAGTGACCCGATACCTTCCCAACTAACACATAACAAATATGCTTATGGGGTGAGAGATGCAGTTTATCACCAGGCATTAACTGATGAACGCTGGGACATTAAAAAGTTCATGGATTGGATTGCTAATGATGACCATACTTTAAAAACCCTTATAAAACGCCAGGGAGGTGACATAAGCCAATATCCGGAAAACTATTTGAATATCATTTTTTATCCAACCAACAAAATAAGGGTTCCGGTAAACAAAGAAAATGTGCTTAAAACCGGTTTAGTAAAAGAAAAAGATACTGCAAATATTGTAGATTATATAGACATAGACCTCCCTAGTGCGCTTCCAAAAAACAGGATATTAATGCTCGATCTATTAGCAAACAATAACTGGGAAAGACCTATTTATTTTACCGGTGGTAGTTTTGACAATGCTGAATACATGTGGATGAAAGATTATTTGCAGTTGGATGGCCTGGTATACAAATTAGTACCCGTTAAAACTCCCATAAGCCAACGAAACCCTTATGAAATGGGAAGAATAGATGGGGACCTAATGTACAGTATAGTAAAAGAATGGGATTGGGGTAATTCTAACTCCCCCGATATATACCATGACCCCGAGACCAGGAAAAACAGCATTAATTACAGAGGTAACCTTGCGAGGTTGGTGGAACAACTTTTAAATGAAGATAAAAAGGAGAAGGCAAAAGAAATTCTGGATCTGGCTATGGAAAAAATGCCTTTTGGTTATTTTGGTTATTATGTTTTCCTGGAACCTTACGTTGATGGTTATTATAAAGTAGGCGAAAAAGAAAAAGCCAGGGACCTGTATTACAAACTAACTAAAAAATATCAGGAAAATTTGGAATATTACAGTAGTCTTGATATCATGAAACAGCGTACTTTAGGCTCTGAAATTATAACGGATATTGAACGCTACAGAAGCCTAATTGACATAGTTGTTGTAAATGGAGACAAAGATGTAGCCGTAGATGAAGCTTCTAAATTTAACCAGTATCTCGAACTATTTCCTCATTTTTACAGAGAACCACAACCTGAAGAAACTGTTGAGGACATGTTTGATTCAATTATAGAAGATACTATTGTTCAGGATTCGGTTTCTGTTTCTATAGATGGCATCGATATTGAAGAAAAAGTTCCCGATTCAGTAGTGGAGTAGTATGAACGTGTTAGTTGTTTTATAATGATATTAATCCCTAAAACTCCTAAATTCGTTAAATTACTTTTCCCATCATATGTATGGGACATAAAATCACCGGGTAAAAATCTATACTTAACTTTTGACGACGGCCCTACCCCTGAAATAACTGACTGGGTGTTAAATAAATTATCTGAATACAATGCCAAGGCTACTTTTTTCTGTATAGGTAAAAATGTACAAAAACACCCTGAAATATACAATAGGATACTTTCTGACGGACATGCTGTAGGCAATCATACATTTACACATTTAAAAGGCTGGAATACTAATCCGGAAGAATATATAAATAGTGTAAAGGAGACTTCATTTTTTGTAAAATCCAAACTTTTCCGGCCTCCTTATGGAAAAATAACAATACCTAAAGCCAAGGCATTACAAAAATTAGGTTATGAAATTATAATGTGGGATGTTGTGGCCATAGACTGGAATACTAAAACATCAATTAAAGAAACTGCCAACAATGTAATAAAAAATTCAAGCCCGGGAAGCATTATTGTTTTTCATGATAGTTTTAAAGCTGAAAAAAACATGAAATATGCATTAAGCCAAACATTGGACTTTTTTACCAATGAAGGCTATTTATTTAAAGAAATTGTTTTTTAAGCATATTCCTGTAAAAGACTTATCAAGGTATTAGCATCCTGCTCACCGCTTTGTCGCCACACCATTTCACCGTTTTTGTATATCATAAGGGTTGGCAACCCTTTAACACGCAAGGCATCGGCTAATTCCTGATTTTTGTCAACATCAATTTTAATCACTTTAGCTTTGTCCCCCATGGCTGCTGCCACATCTTTTAATACCGGGTGCATAGCATTTGCAGCTTCATTCCAGTCTGTATAAAAGTCCAACAGCACCGGAACATTGATATCAATTAATTCACCAAATTTTGACATGTATTCAAAATTACATTAATTACTAAACCAAAAGTAACAAAATTTGCGAAAATAATTAGTATCAGCCCTATTTTGTTCACCTTTTATTTTATTTGACTTCAATTTTTTTGAAAAATAAAAATTACACACTTTTGCGAGATAATATTATGTTGTTAAGAAAATACCTATATTAGTATGAACTTTTTTTTACAAAACATTGAGTCCTAAACAAAAATATAATAAAGATTTTGCAATCATAAGGCAATTGCCACAAACTATTGCTGTATTTGATACCAAGATGCATTACATTGAGGTCTCTGATTTATGGATTTCAAAATTTAAATTAAAAAGATCTCACATTCTGGGAAAATGTCACTACGATGTTTTCCCTGAGATAAGGGACGAATGGAAATCAGCTCATAAGGACGCTCTTAATGGAAACATCAGAAAAAAGGAAGAAGATAAGTTTGTTAGGCAGGACGGCACAGTACATTGGGTTAAATGGGAAGTAAAACCATGGCTAGATGACGATAATAAAATTGGAGGGGTAATTATTTATTCTGACGATATCACAAAACAAGTAGAGCGAAAAAATCAACTTCAGGAAACCAGTAATTTACTTGAAGAGGCTATTAAAGTATCCAAAGTGGGCTGGTGGGAACGTAAACTCCCAGAAAACACAATTCATTGGTCTGATATTACCTACCAGATACACGAAGCTCCTAAAAGTTTTGTTCCAACACTGGAAAATATTTTCAATTTTTTTGTAAATGAAACCGATAGATTGAGGCTAATTAAGAACAGTCAGGAATTGCCAAAAGCAGGAGGAAAGCTTACTGATATAATAAAAATTAAGACATTCAAAAATAAATTAAAATGGATTCGTATTATTGGTGAAACAGAATTTGAAAATGGGGTATGTACCCGTGTTCATGGTATTTTGCAGGATATAACCAATGAAAAATTACTTGAAGAGAAGGTAACAAAAAGTGAAGAAAAATTCAGGATTGCTTTTAAATCTTCGGCTATAGGAATGGCCCTTGTAAGCCCAGATGGAACATGGAAAGATGTAAACGACAGCCTGTGTGAAATTGTGGGTTACACACGCAAGGAATTAAAATCATTAACTTTTCAGAACATTACACATCCGGAAGACCTTAGCTCCGATTTAGAATTGCTTAATGAGCTTATTAAGGGTACACGTAAAAGTTATACCATGGAAAAACGCTATATACATAAAAATGGAGATATAGTGTGGATCCATCTTGCAGTAGCAATGGTTGCCGATGAATTTGGGCAACCTATACATTTCATTTCTCAGGTAAAAGATATAACACATGAAAAAAAATTAAACGAAAAATTATACCAGGAACGGGAATTACTAAAGTCCATTATTCACAATATCCCTGTAAATGTGTCTGTTAAAAATTTTGAGGGTGAAAAAATACTAATAAATAATACTGAGGATTTATACACAAAACTAAATACAGGCAATTATTCTTTAAAAACCATACAAGATTATATATCTGTTTCTAACAAAGAAGACCAAAAGGTTATAAACAAAGGTAAAAGTATTATAGACAAAGAACTAAAATTTGTAGATGAAAATGGCCAGGAAAATGTGTATTTGTTTTCAAAAATTCCTTTAAGAGACCGTCAAAAAGACATTATAGGTATAATAGATTTAAATTATAATATTACTAACATTAAAAAAAATGAAAAAGAATTAAAGAAACTGGTCAATGTTACCAGTAGCCAAAACAAAAGGCTTTTAAATTTTGCCCATATAGTGTCGCATAATTTACGTTCTCACTCTACTAATATTTCTTCATTATTAAAACTGTACCATGAAGAAACTGATAAACAAACAAAGAATGAAATGTTTCGTTTAATTAAACAGGCTTCAGATAACCTCAATAAAACCATTTTAAACCTTAATGAAATAGTTGTTATAAACAGTGCCACAACTGAAGATAAAGTTCCTATAAATTTGCTGAACGAAACAAATGAAACTTTACTAAGCGTTAAAACTTTAATTAAAGAAAAAGATGCTATTGTTAAAGTAAACATTCCAGAAAGCATTTACTTGAAAACCATTCCTGCTTATATAGAAAGTATTTTACTGAATTTAGTTACCAATAGCTTAAAATATAGTTCTAAAGAAAGAAAACCTCTTGTTATTATAAGTGCGAAGAAGCAAAAAAAACATACTAAAATTACGATTAAAGATAATGGCCTTGGTATGGATCTGGAGAAATACGGGCATAAAATATTTGGTATGTACAAAACATTTCATGGTAATGATGATGCCCGTGGAATAGGTCTTTTTATCACCAAAAACCAGATTGATGCTCTTGGGGGTAAAATAACAGTACGTAGCAAACCTGATAGTGGCACCACCTTTAAATTATATTTTTATGAAAGCTAAAATTGATCTGGCCTGCGTTATTGATGATGATCCTATTTTTACATACACCACTAAAAAAATGATGGATTCAATACAATTTTCAGAAAATTACCTTTTTTTTAAAAACGGTGACGAAGCAATTGAATATTTTAAAGCTGCTGTTAAAAGTAAAGAAAAAATCCCCGAGGTAATCTTTTTAGACTTAAACATGCCAGTGATGGATGGATGGGAATTCCTGGATCAATTTACCTCCTTTCCTGTTAAAAATGAAGTTGTCATTTATATTGTAAGCTCTTCTATAAACCCTTTTGATCTTGAAAAGGCTAAAACGTATGAAAAAGTGAGCAATTATATTATAAAACCTATCAATGTTAGTGATCTTAAGAAAATTTTAAACACCCTAACAACATCAAGCTAATTGTCTTTACTTTTCTGTAAAAAGTTATCTAATACCCCTTTTAGCAATGTCACAGAAAGCGGTTTTTCAACTAAATCAAAAATTACATCGTATTCACTGGCTTTCTTGACATCGTCTGCAGTGATTAAAGACGAAAACATTATTATATATTGTTTTCTTTCTGGTGTGAAAAAAGTATTTGTATACTCCCTTACAAAATCCCACCCATCCATCACTGGCATATTAATATCTACAAAAATAATATCCGGGTCAGTTCTTTGAGGATGATTTATTTTAGAAAGATAAGTTAATGCATTATTTGCAGTTAAGAAAAATTCAGGTTCAATATGACTATTAAGTTTTTTTAAAACAAGCTTATGGATGTAATTTGCAGCGGGGTCATCATCAACAAAGATTAATGATTTAATTTGTTTAACTAGTAACATTCGGCAAGCTTAGTTTAGCATCTCGCCAACGTCGTGATGGTTCAAAATATGGGAAAATTCTTTTTTTAATTGCTCAAATACATTTAAATATTCTATTCTTAGAATATTAACCAATTCTTCAACTTCATCATCTGATGTAGCGTTTTTAATATTTTTACATAATCCCACACATACATCACAGCTTAAGAACACAAAATTCACTTTAACTTTATGAGCGATCACTCTTATCTCTTCAAAGTCCCGTTCCTCAAGTTTTGACATCATTAAAGAAAGGTTATTAATAGTTTCATCATAAAAAAACTTAATACTTGCTTCAATGAGTTCCTGGTCATTATCGCACAATTCTCTTAATTTCTTTAAATCATATAGTGGCTTCATAGTAAACATACTCTCATAAACTTAACATACCTGGTGTAAAAAATGTACTACAATATAACTATAAATTTGAATTTATATGTTAAAAATGATAATTCGGCGGAAAAACCATACATAATTATGTATCTAAGCCTTTCTTTTAAGAGTAATCACCGTTATTTCAGGCCATATCCCAACCCTGCCCGGAAATGCCAAAAAGCCAAAACCTCTGTTTACATTTATATACTGGTTCATTTCCTGATAAATCCCTGCCCAGTGCTTGTAGCGCCACTTGGCCGGACTCCATTTTATCCATCCGGGTATTTCGATACCAAACTGCATACCATGTGTATGGCCGCTTAAAGTCAGGTGATAATGATAATCATCCGGAATAACCTGCTCTTCCCAATGAGAAGGGTCATGACTCATTAATATTTTAAAATCATCTTTATGAATGGTAGATGTAGCTAATTTTAAATCCCCCGCCTTTTTAAATCCACCTGCTCCCCAATTCTCTACACCTACTATGGCAATTTTCTCTCCGTTTCTTTCCAAATACCGGCTTTCATTAAGTAAAAGGTCAAACCCAATACTTTTTTGAATATTTTTTAATTCTTCTAAATTATCAGATTTTTCCTGTTCAGTGCCCCAATCTACATAATCTCCGTAATCATGATTTCCCAGCACAGAAAAAATACCATCCTTTGCTTTTAATTTAGAAAAGGTATCAACCCATGGCACCATTTCTGATGCTTTATTATTTACCATATCACCGGTAAAAAAAATAGCATCACTAGCTTGTTCATTTACAAGATTAACAGCATATTCAATTTTATTCTTATTATCAAAACTACCGCTATGAATATCCGATAATTGAGTTATCCTATAACCATCAAAAGCACTGGGCAGGTCATCAAACTCCAACGTATACTTTAATACCCTGAAATCATATTTACCTTTATACATGCCATATATAAGAGATACAAACGGAATAGCAGCTATACCCAAGGCAATCTGGCTCACAAATTTTCTTCTTTCAGGAAGAAAAAAAGTTTCTTTTTCTCCAAACACTTTATTATATATCCCTGATCCTATTCTGAAAATATCTTCTCCCAATAAAAAAGGGAGTACAGCAACCTTTAATGCCATAAGTGTAAGTAAAAATCCAAAGGCATAACTTTTTAGCGGAGTGAGTACTCTACCGGCATCATTAGCGATAAGAAATTGTAATATAAAATTTCCAACAACAATTACAGAAATTAAGATATGTGCATAATGGACCCATACATTTTTAGTGATTGTTTTAACAGCCTGAAACGCATAGTAATCAATTAGGGCATATATAATTAAGAAAATAATCCAGCGGGTCATATATCTTATAACTAATTTTTACAAAAGTAGGTTTTCTTCAAGCCATATCCACATAATTAAGGTGAAATTAACTAATGGAAAGGAGATTTTACTCCGCATAAATTATAGTTCTCCACCAGGTCATCAAATTGTTTTTTAAATACCAACTAAATTTATGTGATCCATTTTTTTTAAAAGAGAGAATCTTGTAGTTTTATAACTTTCTATATTTGTATTTTAAGCCAAATTTCATCTTTATATCTAATGTCTGAACAAAAACGCCTTTTCCTGCTCGATGCCTATGCATTAATTTTTCGAGGTTATTATGCTTTTATAAACAACCCGATAGTTAATTCCCAGGGCTTAAATACTTCTGCAATCATGGGTTTTATGAATTCACTGTTGGACGTAATTAAGCGTGAAAGGCCTGATCATCTTGCAGTTGCTTTTGACAAAGACGGGTCTGTAGACAGGGCAGAAATGTTTGCCGCATACAAGGCAAACCGTGATGAAACCCCGGAAGCCATTCAGATAGCAATACCCTACATAAAAAATATTTTAACGGCTATGCATATTCCCTGCATTGAAAAACCGGGTTATGAAGCAGATGATATTATAGGGACCCTCGCAAAACAAGCCGAAAAACAAGGCTATAAAGTGTACATGGTTACCCCGGATAAGGATTTTGCACAATTGGTTTCAGAAAATATCTTTATGTATAAGCCGTCCCGGATGGGCAATGGTATTGAAATTTGGGGCATTCCTGAGGTACAGGTAAAATTTGGTGTAAAACATCCCGAACAGGTTGTAGATTTCTTAGGCATGATGGGGGATTCCGTAGACAATATCCCCGGATTTCCTGGTGTAGGGGAAAAGACTGCAAAAAAATTCTTAGAAGAATTTGGCAGTATTGAAAACCTTGTAGCAAATACCCATATGCTGAAAGGGAAAATGAAGGAAAAAATTGAAGCAAATGTTGAGCAGGGATTATTATCAAAAAAATTAGCCCGGATCATGCTGGATGTGCCGGTAGAATTTCATGAAGAAAACTTTGAGTTAAACACTCCCGACATTGAAAAAGTAAAACAACTTTTTAAGGAGTTGGAATTCAGAAGGATGTTGGATAATTTTCTGAAAGTTTTTGGAGAAGAACCGGAGCAGGAAAGTGCAACGAATGAGCCTAAAGAAGTAAAAAAGGCTACAATAACCGCTAATATTCAATTTGACCTCTTTAATGCCCCGGGGTCGGGAGTAACCGTAACTGAAGAAATTTCAATTAACGGTTATAAAACCCTGCAAAACACACAACATTCATATCAATATATAGATACAGCCCTGGGCAGAAAATTACTTTTAGATAAATTATTAAAACAAAAAAGTGTTTGCTTTGATACCGAAACCACAAATATAAAATCTCTGGAGGCTGAACTTGTAGGTTGTGCTTTTTCATGGGAACCAGGAAAAGGTTATTATCTTACCTTTACGGAAGATCAGGATGAAACCCAAAAAATCATAAATGAATTCCGTCCTTTTTTTGAAAATGAAACCATTGAAAAAGTCGGCCAAAACTTAAAATATGATATCAAAGTATTATCAAATTATAATATCCCTGTAAAAGGCCCTTTGTTTGACACCATGATTGCCCATTACCTGATAAATCCGGATATGAGGCATAACATGGATGTGCTGGCAGAAACCTATTTAAATTATCAACCGCTTTCCATTACGGAACTTATTGGTAAGAAAGGAAAAAATCAACTTTCAATGCGTACTGTTGAACTGGTTAAACAAACAGAGTACGCTGTTGAAGATTCTGATATTACCCTACAACTTAAAGAACATTTTGGGAAAGAACTAGAATCCGGGAATGTAACTAAACTTTTTAATGAAGTTGAAATTCCTTTGGTAAGTGTGTTATCAAGTATGGAAATTGAAGGTATTAATATTGATATTCCATATTTAAAGGAACTCTCAGTTAAGCTCACTCATGATATTGAAAGGCTGGAAAAAGATATTTATGAACAGGCAGGAGAAGAATTTAACCTGGCCTCCCCAAAACAGTTAGGGCCCATTCTGTTTGATAAATTAAAGTTAGTTGACAAACCAAAAAAAACAAAAACAGGCCAATATTCTACCGCTGAAGATGTATTGTCTTACCTGGCAAAAGATCACCAGATCATAGCTGATATTTTGGAGTGGCGATCCTACAACAAATTAAAGAGCACGTATGTTGATTCCCTCCCAAATGAAGTAAACAGTAAAACCGGTAGAATACATACCGTTTATAGTCAGGCAGTCGCTGCTACGGGAAGGTTAAGCTCTAATAACCCTAACCTTCAGAACATACCGATCAGGACCGAAAGAGGAAGGGAGGTCAGGAAAGCTTTTATTCCCCGCAATGAAGACTATATTTTAATGGCTGCGGATTATTCTCAGATTGAACTTCGTCTCATTGCAGCTCTAAGTGGAGATGAAGTGATGATAAATTCATTTTTAAATGGAGAAGACATTCATGCTTCTACGGCTTCTAAAGTATTTAATGTACCTATCGGGGAAGTGACCAGGGAACAGCGGAGTAATGCAAAAACAGTGAATTTTGGAATAATTTATGGTGTTTCTGCTTTTGGTTTAAGCAATCAAACCACGTTGAGCCGTGGTGAAGCCAAAGAGTTGATTGATACATATTATAAAACATATCCAACCTTAAGAGCCTACATGAACAAACAGATCGATTTTGCCCGTGAAAACGGTTTTGTTGAAACTATTCTAGAAAGGAGGCGCTATCTGAAAGATATAAACTCCCGTAACGCAGTAGTGAGAGGTGCAGCTGAAAGAAATGCAGTAAATGCCCCATTACAGGGAAGCGCCGCCGATATAATAAAAATTGCCATGATCAATATTCATAAAAAACTTAGAGAAGGTAATTTTAAAACCAAAATGCTGCTACAAGTACATGATGAACTTGTATTTGATGCTCATAAAGATGAAGTTGAAACTTTAAAACCCCTTATTAAGTCTGAAATGGAAAATGCCTATACACTTCGGGTACCTCTTGAAGTTGAGATTGGTGTTGGAAAAAACTGGCTAGAAGCACATTAAGTCATACAAATAATTTACACATTTACTTGTTAAATATTTCATAAGTTATTTTTTTTATATAGTTTAGCCCTCCCGATTTAAACCTAACTATATGAAAAAAATCTACTTAGCATTCACTTTAGCTATTATTCCTGTTATTTCTTTTGGTCAGGGAAACATTATTAACAACGGGGATTTTGAGGATTGGACTTCGGGAGTTCTTAATCAATGGGATATTCAAGAAGGTCAGGTAAACCAGGAAAATACTATAATCTCCAGCGGATCCAGTAGTGCATTATTTATTGATGGTAGTACAACTCCCAGAATTGCATCCCAAAATTTTACTTTAAACGCAGGTGAAACTTACAAATTATCGTTTGATTTCAAAGTAAAAACCGCCAATGCATCCTTTGGGCAACAGGTAATTAGTTATAGATACGGATCCACAGATTTTACTCCTTATACATCAGGTAACAGAATTCCTCAGAATTTTGAATGGACTACGCATGAAAGCATTATTGAGGTTGCTGATACCGAGCTATGGGGATTTGAAATAAGTTTGTTTTCTTTTCTGGATGAACCTTTTGAAGTGTATATTGATAACATCAAACTCATTAATGTCAAAGCTGAAGAAGACAAACAAGCTTTAATTGCATTATACAATGCTACTGATGGCCCTAATTGGACAAATACCTGGGACTTGAATGCCGACATAAGTACATGGCATGGAATTACAGTAAACAATGAAGGTCGAGTTACAGAAATTATTTTATACGACAATAATTTATCAGGATATATCCCCGAAGCTATTGGAGATCTGACTAATTTAACAAGATTATCATTATATAATAATGAGTTAGAAGGAAACATTCCAGAAACAATTGGAAACCTAATTAACCTCACATATTTGCGTTTTGACTATAATAACTTGGAAGGGACCATTCCAGAAACTATTGGAAATCTAAATAGTTTAACCTATTTGGATTTAGGCACAAACAATTTAGAAGGAATTATCCCAGAAACTATTGGAGACCTAACAAACATAACAAGGCTGGGTTTAAACAATAATGACTTAATAGGAAACATTCCAGAATCAATTGGAAATCTAACTAGCTTAACCCGTTTGAATTTAGACGTTAATAACTTTGAAGGGAACATTCCCGAGTCTTTTGAAAACCTCACTAACCTGATGCATTTAAGTTTAAGAGATAATAACTTGACTGGAAACATCCCTAATTTCATTGGAAACTTAATTAGTCTAAATTGGTTTTCTTTACATAATAATAATTTTGAAGGAACCATTCCAGAGTCCATTGGGAATCTAACTAACCTAACTTCCTTGAATTTAGGCTCTAATGATCTAACAGGAAACATTCCAGAATCAATTATTAATTTAACTAATCTATTAACTTTAAATTTAGGAGTTAATAATTTTGAAGGAAATATCCCAGATTCAATTCTTAATTTAAATAATCTAAATTCTTTAAATCTATCGACTAATAATTTTGAAGGTATTATACCCGAATCTATTGGAAATCTAAGCAACCTTACTTTCTTAAGTTTAGACAATAATAATTTTGAAGGTTCCATACCCGAATCTATTGGGAATCTAAGTAATCTTTCAAGATTGTATTTAAGTGATAATAACCTAACGGGAAACATTCCCGACTCCATTGGAAGTCTAACCAATTTAACGGGTCTATATCTAGGCTCTAACTATCTTGAAGGAAACATTCCAGATTTTACAGCATTAACATTAAGCTCCCTGGTATTAGGATTTAACTCCTTTATATTTGAAGATATTGAACCACACTTCTCTTTCCTTAATTCAAACAATTATCATTACTATCACCAAAAAATAATTGATGATAAAAAAAATGTAGAGTTGTTAAAAAATGAAGATTTCTCTATTTCTGTAGAAGGTACTTCCAGCCCTAATAACACATATCAATGGCTAAAAGATGGAATAAATATAGAAGGTGCTACCAACAGCACTTATACAATTTCCTCGGTTTCCGGGTCCGATAGTGGAGAATATATTTGCCGTATAGATAACACTATAGTTACAGATTTAACACTTTATAAAAGCACAATTACCTTAAACGTTCTAGTTCCAGACAGTGACAATGATGGTGTAAATGATGAATTAGACTCTTGCCCCAATACTCCTGAAGAGGATGAAGTTGATGTCAACGGTTGCTCACAAAGCCAACTGGACGATGACTTAGACGGGATTACAAACGACCTTGACCAATGTCCTTATACCCCGATTGGTGAAGATACAGATACCTACGGTTGCTCACAAAGCCAACTGGACAATGACTTAGACAGGGTTACAAACGACCTTGACAAATGCTCAGACACTCCTCATGGTGAAATTGTTGACTTAAATGGTTGCTCACAAAGCCAACTGGATGATGACAATGACGGCATAAACAATAATCTTGACCAATGCCTTAACACCTCCGTTGGCGAAGATGTAGATGCTAACGGATGCTCGCAAAGCCAGTTGGATGATGATAATGATGGAGTAAAAAATAACCTTGACCAATGTCCTGACACCCCTGATGGCGAAAATGTGAACTTTAACGGATGTTCTCAAAGCCAATTGGATGACGACAAAGATGGTATAATGAACGACATAGATGAATGCCCGGAAACGCCTCTTGGAGAAATTGTTAATGAAAAAGGATGCTCACAAAGTGATGTACTCGGAAATTCACCTGTTCAGGTAGTGGGTATTAGCACCACCTGCCCCAACACAAATAACGGAGAAATCATTGTTGATGCAAATAACAATGTAAGCAACCAGATAGTGGTAAGCGGCCCGAATTATAATGAAACCTTCAGCGGCCTTTCCGGTAGCGAAAATGTAATTATTACTGATTTAGCTCCCGGAATTTACAACATATGTGTAACCTACCAAGGGTATGAAGCCAATTATTGCTCTTCAGTTAATATTGAAGAAACCGAAGAACTAACCTCTTCAAAAGCTCAAGTGGACCTTCAGAACAAAAATGCTTCTTTTTATGTGTCAGGAAGTAAACATTACGAAGTTTTAGTAAATAACATTCTTTATAAATACAATGTAGACAATACAGCTACTACAAAAATCGAAGTTCCTTTGGAAAAGGGCATCAATGAGGTTGTACTGAAAACAGATAAAACATGCCAGGGAGAAAAAAGACAAACCATAAGCTTTGCAAACCTTTCTTTCTACCCAAATCCGGCGGAAGATTATCTCAACATTGCAGGATTAAATGAATTTACTGAGATTGAAGTATACATTACTGACTTAGCAGGAAACAGGATAACATCTCAAGTATTAGATAAAGGTTCTTCGAGTTTAAGAATTCCTCTTTACAACCTGTCAGTTGGAGTTTATATTGTAAATATTAAAACAGATACCCAAACCATGAACACTAAAATCTACAAAAAATGAAAAAATTAGTAGCATATATATTTGTCTGTTCCCTTTTACTATTAAGTATTTCTTGTGGAGGTGGTGGAGATGATGGGGGGAACAACCCGCCAGATCCGGAAAACCCTACCACGGAATTGGGATCCTTTAATCTTTCTACCCCCGAAAATAATTCATTATGTGTAGAAGGTGATTATACAGTTGGTGGCAGTCTAAACCATATACTACTAACATGGAAACCATCGGAAAACGCAAAATCTTACACTATTAATTTAATCGATAATGCAACTTCTGTATCCACAACATACACCTCCGTAGCATCATCTGTAGAAGTCGATGTAGAAATGGGACATTCCTATTCGTGGAAAGTTGATGCAACTTTAGATGGAAAATCAAAAAGTAGTGAAACATGGAGTTTCTACTCCAGGGGAGAAAAAGTTGAAAACTATGCACCATTTCCTGCTGAAATAGCATTAACCGATAATGAAGATGGAACTATAGATATTGTATGGCAAACCAACGATTTGGACAATGACCTCGACAGTTATGATGTGTATTTTGGCACGGATACTGAACCACCTTTACTTCTTGAAAACTTAGGAGTGAATGAAAATAAAATTCTGAATCAATCAATACTATATAATACTACATATTATATTAAAGTTGTTGCGATCGACTATAAAGGAAACTCATCAACCTCTCATAAAGTATTTAAGCTGGCATCACCATAATCAGGGCTTATTGAGAAGTCAAAAAAGGTATTATCTAACCATACAACTAAGAGATTTTAGCAATCTCGCAAACCTCTATATGCTGTAATGTGATTTAACATTGATTATCCTAAAATCAAAGCACAAACCGGTATGTGGCTTTCACTAAAAAAATATTTTGAGGTTGAGTCCTTAAAACATTTGTTTCCAAGCCTCTGAATAAATCATCTGCCGGATTTCCGGAATTGGAAATTCCCTGTGACCACACCAGGAATATTTCTGATCCCGGAATATATTCCCATCTTAAAACAAGGTTAGACCGGAATTCAACTACAGAGAAATCAGGGTCACTAAAAGAATACTCTGTTGTTCCGTCTGTGTTTTCATCAACCTGATATTCTTCGTCTCCTTCGTTAAAAGCAAGTTGTGCCTCATTATACTGAAAAAACCTGTTATTGAATGTTCCGGCAAGTGGATCGGTTATATATTTGAATTTTGAATATCTTCCCCTGGAGATAAAAGGCTGCCCCCAGTACTGTATGGTGAGATTCGGATTAATATTATAGTTTAACCTAAGGGACATACGTAAAGTTTCCTGGTTAATCTCAGCATTCAGGTACCTGACCCCATTTGGTGTATCAAGATTATCTACATACTGAAGTTTATTATGATTTTTGGAAAAGGCAGGATTTAAAGATATTGTTAAAGCATCCAGTGGCTGGTAGGTTAAATAAAAACTGTATTCATCAACTTTATAGGCATCTTCTTTGCCCCATCCGAAAAAAGTTTCAGCTCCGTACCTGAATTTTTTCCTGTAGTCACTATTCACATATACCGAATTACTTAACTCATTGGCCATTCTTAATTTAGGGCCTCCCCGCAATGCAGTATTACTATAATTTTTAGGTGAAAAGTTACCTCCTGTCCCAACCTGCCAGTTGTTTTTAAAGGTAGCATTTGTATTTACATTCCATGCAAGTCTGTTATGTACTCCTTCAAAATCCCATTCACTCCAGTGGTTATAGTTAAAACGCATTGTCCTGAAAACAGAAAAAGGTTTCGTGATCCTGTAACCTGTCCATGTGTAGTGAGTAATATTATCTGCCTGACGTAAAAAACCTATATCATTGAGTTCTAAACCGGGTGATCGCCATGTTACACCACTTTCGAAATTCAGGTTTCCGCTACCGGCTTTTCCTATTTGAAAATTTCCTCCATGCCCGGACAATGAAGTTCTGGTGGAATCAACCTCTATGTGGCTTGCATCTATTCGTTGGTACAACCGGGTAATACTTTCCTGAGTATTTTTTATAGCCTCTTCAGTTCCCGTTACATGACTCATTATGATATCGCCACCTATATACCATGCCCTGTTTTTCCATTGGTGTTTAAAATCGAATCCGCCTGTATAAGCCGATTTATGTAAAAAATCGATATGTTCACTAAATTCCCCCCTGTTTGTAGCAGTAAATATCCCCCCAATGTATGTATTCCGGTCATTAAAATCTTTTTGAAGCCTTCCAACAAAATAATTGGTAAGCGGTTCAACCAATTCCTTTCTTTCACTTCCATTGGCATTAACTTTTGCATATTCTTCAGAGGTTATACTCTCTAATATACCAATGGCCCATCCGTTTTTTGTCTTACCGCTAAATTTTGCCGCACCAAGTATCGTTGTGTTTCCAGGATGTTCAGCATATTCATTATCCTCAGTATCAACATAACCCTGCGGGCTCCTCCCTATCCTTCTGGAATAAAAAATATTATCCGACCCGCCGGTAGTACCAGCTTGTGTACTGGCTACTTGATAATCAAAAATATTCTTGTTTTGCACAAAAAACGGCCTTTGTTCCCGGAAAATATCTGAAACCCATCCAGGGCAATAGCCGACGGATCAGCTTCTACCTGTCCGAAATCCGGATTAATTGTAAAATCTAAAGTCAGATCATTGGTAATGCCAATTTTGCCATCAATTCCACCATTTATTTTAGCATCACTCCCATCTGCATAAGGATTTCCTTCCTCAGCTTCATATGTTTCAAGGGAGGCCACAGTGTAAGGTTGAATTTCAAATTGTTTTTGTGGCACCAGGTTTTTTAATCCATGCAGTTCTCCAAATTCACTCACCCAACCCGGCGCATCACGCGGAACACGCTGCCATATAGAGCGCTCTTCATTACGAAAATACCTCCTGGTGGATTGCAACCCCCAAACCTGTTCTTCGCTTTTGCCAAAGCGTAACTGGCTTAAAGGAATACGCATTTCGGCTGCCCAACCTTCTTCATCTATATTGGTTTTTACATACCATATAGGGTCCCAGCTCCCATCCCAGTTATTCCCGTTTAAGGAAATGGCCTCATCGCCTTTTACCCCGGATGCAGAAATTGTAAATGAAAATCCGGACCTTAAATCGTGATAGCTGTCAAAATTAATCTCAACCCAATCTCCTTCAAAGCCATCCCGTCTTGACATACGTTTTACAATTTTCTCAGGCTCTTTATCGTAGCACTTAAATGCTACATACAGGTTTTTCTCATCATACACGATCTTAAACTTAGTCTGTTCAGTAGGAGGAACATTTTCTTCTGGTTCTCTCTGAATATAATCGGTGGCCCATTCTACAACATTCCAGCTTTCATCAGTCAATATACCATCAATGACAGGAGGAGATAAACTTTCAATTGAATTTGTAGTGTAAATTCTTTTGGGAACGGAAATAGTATTTGTTTTGCTTTCCTGTGAAAAACACGTATAGGTAAATATTAGGATTAAAAAAAGAATGAAAGTTAATTTTGATGAATACATCTATTAGGTTGGTTAGTTTAGGATAATGATATCAAAAAAACGAAACTGTTACAGTTTTTATTTCTATTTAGTAAAAATTAACATCAAAAAACGATTTATCATCTTTATAAAAGAATGTATGTATGGTTAAATATTAATGCATTGAGTATTTGTAATTAAAATTTATAATTGTACATTTGCACCCCATTTCCGATCCCGATACTAATCTGGGTTGGGATTGGTATGGAATGTTTAATAATTAAAAGATTTGATGTGAATACATTAAGCTACAAAACAATTTCGGCAAATAAGGCTACTGCAGACAAGCAGTGGGTTCTGGTTGATGCTGATGGACAGGCTTTGGGACGCCTTGCTTCTAAAGTTGCAAAGCTTCTTAGAGGTAAGCACAAGCCTAATTTTACGCCGCACGTTGATTGTGGTGACAACGTAGTTGTTATAAACGCGGAAAAAATCAACTTAACAGGGAATAAGTGGACTGAAAAAACTTATATCAGTCACACAGGTTATCCTGGAGGCCAGAGAAGTCAGACTGCCCTGGAACTTTTCAAAAAAGATCCGGCCCGTTTGGTTGAAAAGTCAATAAAAGGAATGCTGCCTAAAAACAAACTTGGTGCAGATTTATTCCGAAACCTAAAAGTACATGTAGGAGCTGAACACAATCATGAAGCACAAAAACCTACTGTAATTAATCTAAACGATTTTAAATAATGGAAGTGATTCACAAAATTGGCAGAAGAAAAACTGCTGTTGCCCGTGTTTATGTTTCTGAAGGTAAAGGAAACATCACTATAAACAAAAAAGATTTAAGCGTTTACTTCCCAACTGCTACATTACAATACAAAGTTAAACAACCATTAACCCTTACGGATAATGTTGAAACTTATGATATTACTGTTAATGTATATGGTGGTGGTGTTACCGGACAGGCAGAAGCTGTTCGTTTAGGCATCTCAAGAGCTCTTTGTGAGGTAGATGCCGAGCACAGGATTACGCTTAAACCTGAAGGTTTATTAACGAGAGACCCAAGAATGGTTGAACGTAAAAAATTCGGTCAGAAGAAAGCTCGTAAAAAATTCCAGTTCTCTAAACGTTAATCATATATTTCTTATCCTATTTATTGGGCTACGGAAATATTACATTAAGTTATTGAATATTCTCTTTCCGATAGAGTTATCGGAACAGAACGTTAGAGTTATTATTAATTAAATTTTGTTTTCCTGCAGATTATAAATCTCAGGTTAGTTTAGCATCCAAATGCTGAAGGCAATCGCAAAAGCGTGACCACTTCAACATTGCTAAATTCAACGGAACGTAAACTATCAAAAAAATGTCAAAAAAAGTAGAAGTAAAAGACTTACTGGAAGCTGGTGTGCATTTTGGCCACTTAACCAGAAAATGGAATCCGAATATGGCTCCCTATATCTACATGGAGCGTAATGGTATTCACGTAATCAATTTATACAAAACCGCTGCTAAAATAGAAGAAGCCAACGAAGCTCTTAAAAAAATAGCTTCTTCAGGTAGAAAAGTATTATTCGTAGCAACTAAAAAACAAGCCAAAGATATCGTATCTGAAAAAGCGGCAGCAGTAAACATGCCATACATCACAGAAAGATGGCCGGGTGGGATGCTTACCAATTTTGTTACTATCAGAAAAGCCATTAAAAAAATGACTTCCATTGATAGAATGAAAAAAGACGGTACATTCGATACCCTCTCTAAAAAAGAAAAACTACAAGTAGACCGTTTAAGGGCTAAATTAGATAAAAACTTAGGTTCTATTGCTGACATGACCCGTTTACCGGGCGCATTGTTTATTGTAGATACCATGCGTGAGCACATCGCAGTAAAAGAAGCTCAAAAATTAAACATTCCAATATTCGCAATGGTTGATACGAACTCTGACCCAAGAGAAGTACAATATGTGATCCCGTCAAATGATGATGCTTCAAAATCAATTGAAAAAGTTTTATCTCTTGTTACTGAAGCCATCGCTGAAGGTTTAGCCGACAGAAAAGCTGACAAAGAAGTTGACAAAGAAGAAGGCGGAGAAAAAAAACCTAAAGCTGAAAAGAAAGCAAAAGCAGATAAAGAGGAGAAAGAAGGAAAACCTGAAAAGGAAGCTAAAGCCGGAAAAGAAGCAAAAGCTGAAAAAGAAGTTGTTTCAGAAAGTGAAGAAGATTAATATATATTATAATAATTTAAATACGGAATCTTTTAAATGAAAGGATTCATATAGATCTTATTTAACTCATAAATTTTTAAAAAATGGCAACTATTACAGCTGCAGATGTAAATAAATTAAGAAAAGTCACAGGCGCAGGCATGATGGATTGTAAAAAGGCACTTGTTGAAGCTGATGGTGATTTTGATAAAGCAATTGAAGTTTTACGTAAAAAAGGACAGAAAGTTGCTGCAAAAAGAGCAGACAGAGAATCGTCTGAAGGAGCAGTTTTAGCAAAAGTAAATAAAGACAACACTTCCGGTGTTATTGTTTCGCTAAATTGTGAAACAGACTTTGTTGCTAAAAACGAATCTTTTGTGTCATTGGCAAATGATTTAGCAGAGTTAGCCCTGGGCTATTCGGATTTAAATTCGTTTCTGGAAGCAGACTACAAAGGCGTTTCCGTGGCCGATAAACTTACTGAGCAAACAGGTGTAATCGGAGAAAAAATTGAAATCGGAAGCTTTAAAAAGCTCAATGCACCTTTTGTAGGCTCTTATATACATGCCGGGAATAAAATTGCAACGTTGGTTGGACTTTCTGCAAATGTAGAGGGCGCTGAAAATGTCGCAAAAGATGTGGCCATGCAGGCAGCGGCTATGAATCCGGTTGCCCTGGATGAAAAAGGTGTTGACCCGTCTGTAATTGAGAAAGAAATTGAAATTGCTAAAGAGCAGTTAAGAGGTGAAGGAAAACCTGAAGCTATGTTAGACAACATCGCCAAAGGGAAATTACAACGTTTCTTTAAAGATAATACACTGGTAAACCAGGATTTTATTAAAGACAGCAAACTAAGTGTTGCCGCTTATGTAAAATCGGTTAACCCGGATTTAAAAATTACTGCTTTTGAAAGAGTTGCATTAGGATAATCTTTCAAAAATATATTATTAACTAAAGAGGCTGTCTTAATTTCAGCCTCTTTTTTTTGATGAAATTCAGAAAATTTAAATTCTATTACCTAATGTTTTGAAAGCTTCTAAATCAACCTGGGTTTATTTTTCATTGTATTCTCAGGAAACATTTTTAACGGAAACCCTATGTAAGCATCCAAGAATTCTTTTAAAATTAAGATATATAATTATCTTTGCACAACTCATCTTAAAAAAGCATGCAATACAGAAGAATACTTTTAAAGCTTAGCGGCGAGGCCCTCATGGGAGAAAGGCAATACGGAATAGACCCTAACAGGCTTAAAGAATATGCTGAAGAAATTAAACAAGTTGTAGACAAAGGAATTGAAGTTGCCGTTGTTATTGGCGGAGGAAACATTTTCAGAGGTGTTGCCGGAGCCAGTAATGGTATGGACAGGGTGCAGGGGGATCATATGGGTATGCTTGCTACTGTTATTAATGGCCTTGCCCTACAAAGTGCACTGGAAGATGAGGGAATACAAACCCGACTACAGTCAGCTATTAAAATTAACGAAGTAGCCGAACCTTTTATAAGAAGAAGAGCTATACGGCATTTAGAGAAAAAACGTGTTGTAATTTTTGGAGGAGGAACCGGAAATCCATATTTCACTACTGATTCGGCTGCGGTGTTAAGAGCTATTGAAATTAATGCAGATGTAATCCTTAAAGGTACACGTGTGGACGGAATTTATACATCAGATCCTGAAAAAGATAAATCTGCAACTAAATTTGACTTTATTTCATTCGAAGATGTGATAAGAAAAGGTTTAAAAGTTATGGATACAACTGCCTTTACTTTAAGCCAGGAAAATGAATTGCCAATAGTTGTTTTTGATATGAATAAAAAAGGGAATCTTTTAAAGGTAGTTTCCGGAGAGAATATTGGCACAAAAGTTAATCTTTAAATTTTGGTATAATTTTAGTTGATTTTTATTCATTAAAGTAAGATATTTAAATTATGAATGAAGAAATAACGTTTATTTTAGATAGCACAGAAGAATCTATGGAGGCTGCAATGAAGCACCTCGAAAAAGAATTAGTGAATATCCGTGCCGGCAAAGCAAGCCCGGCAATGGTTGCTAGTGTTTTTGTTGATTATTACGGTGCACAAACCCCGTTGGGCCAGGTTGCCAATGTAAATACTCCAGACGCACGTACTATTTCTATACAACCCTGGGAAAAAAGCATGTTACAGGTAATTGAACATGCCATTATGGTTGCAAACCTCGGATTTAATCCTATGAACAATGGTGAAATGATCATTATTAATGTTCCGCCACTGACCGAGGAAAGAAGAAAAAATCTTGTTAAGCAGGCTAAAGCAGAGGCAGAAGACGCTAAAGTAAGTATCCGTAGTGCCCGTCAGGAAGCCAATAAGGAAATTAAAAAGTTAGATGCTTCAGAAGACCTGAAGAAAAATGCCGAAGTTGATGTTCAAAAGCTTACCGACACTTACATCCAAAAAGTAGACGATGTGTTGGTTGTTAAGGAAAAGGAGATTATGACAATCTAAATGCTAAATATTCCATAAAAAACAAAGCGACTCATAGAAGTCGCTTTGTTTTTTGTATCATTATCTATAATTTTATTACTAAGAAAAAAATACGTGAGGAATATTGTTTTTATTGTCTTTTTCCTGTTCTTTTCTGTAGCATTTTCCCAGGAAATAGTTACAGGGATCGTTATTGACAATGAAACAAAAAATCCCCTACCCTTTGCAAATATTCTCACAAACACTCAAAAAGGGACAATAACAAATGCCGATGGAACATTTGAAATTAAGTCCGTTGATAGTCTTTCTTCTATTACTATTAGTTACATTGGCTATAAATCAAAAATAATAACTATTTCCCCCTCTTCATTTTTTTACAAAATAGAACTGCTCCCGGATATTGAAAATTTAAAAGAAGTTGTTCTTACAGGAAGTGAAAACCCTGCCTTGGCCATTATTAGAAAAGCTATTGAAAACAGACAGCTAAATGACCCTGAAAATATTTTAAAGAGCTATAAATTTAAAGCGTATAACAAATTATTAGTTACTGCCAACCCCGATTCTATAAGTGGTGCCATAGATTCTGTATTCGTTAAAAAAAACGGAGAACTGGAGCTCAAAAGCGTTGATTCTTCAAATTATGAATTAAAGAAACAACTAAATCGCTCCCATATTTATATGACCGAAAAAATATCGGAATTTAAATTTTCAAAGGAAAAAGGCCAAAGAGAAACTATTTTAGCCAGCAGGATGGCTGGATTTAAAGAACCCATATATGAGGTTCTTTCGCTACAAATACAATCTTTTTCATTCTATAAAAATAAATATACACTATTCGGCACTGACTATGTTAACCCAATTGCCAATAATGCACTTAAAACATACAATTACAGGATTTTAGATACTGTGAATAAAAACAACAGACCAGCCTATATGGTTTATTATTTCCCAAAGGAACAAAAAGAAACAGCAGGCCTGGAAGGCGTTTTATATATAGACTCCAAAACATTTGCACTTCAAAAAGCAATTGCACAGTTAAAAGCTGTAATTGATATAAAGGCCACACAGGATTTTACATATTTTACCAATGAAAAAGTTTGGTTCCCGTATGAAAAAATTATTACCATACGCAAAGGGGATAATGATAATCTCATCACTTTATTTGGAGGCAATGTAAAAGTTCAAACCGGTACAGCACAGGATTCAACTATAGTTAGGACCAACAAAACTAATCCAAGTGAAGTCCTATATCTCATTTCAACGGAGAAAAGCCTTGCCATTGAACTTAATCAACCTGTTAAAATAAGAGGGCACGGACTTGAAGTAGAAGTACACGAAAAGGCTTCTGAGAGAAACACAGATTATTGGAATACATATCGGACAGACAGCATAACTAATCGTGATCTTGAAACTTTTGTTTATATGGATAGTCTTGTAGAAGCCGAAGGTATAGAGAAAAAATTATACGGAGCGCGCAAACTTCTTCAAGGATACTTTCCGGTTAAATTTATTGATTTTGATTTAAGAAATCTTATTAAATATAATAATCATGAAGGCTTCAGATTAGGTATAGGAATAGTTACTAATTCTAAATTTTCAACAAAATACAGGCTAAATGGATATGGTGTATTTGGCACAAAAGACAGGCAATTTAAATATGGGTTTGGTGCTGCTGCCAGGTTAAATGAATTCACAAATACCTGGATTGGTGCAAATTACACCAACGATCTAATTGAAACAGGTAATTCTGTTTTTATAACCGACGGAAGGGCCTTCTCATTATTTGAGCCCCGTCTATTTAATATTACTTCATTTTATAAGACTATAAGTGTTAGCCCCTATATTACACATGATATTACCTCTAAATTAAGTAGTAGATTAGAACTGGCCTATTCAGAAATAGAACCTCTTTTTGAATATGCATATGAAAACCAGGGAGAGATTTTCACCGCCTATAAAATAAATACAGCTACATTCTCATTTGATTGGACACCATATACCAGGTATATGCAAACTAAAGATGGAAAACGACCAATCACCCAAGGATATCCTCAATTTGCCTTCCAGGCAAGCCAAAGTTTTAAAGATGTTTTAAATGGTGATTTTAATTTCACTAAGTTTGATTTCAGGGCCTACTATGAATTAAAACCACTCAATAAAGCCAAAAGTACTTTTTTACTCAAGGCCAGTCTTGGTTTTGGTGATATCCCAGTTACTCATTTATATAATTTGTCCCCTAACCAACCAACAAAATCTTCCATTATGAGAAGATTTTCTATAGCCGGCAGGGATAGTTTTGAAACCATGTTTTTTAATGAATTTTTTTCAGATCAGTATATGATGTTTCAGGCCAAGCACTTTTTTAAGAGGTTTAGAGTCAGTGATAAGGTGAACCCCGAAATAGTTCTTATATCACGTTTTGCAGTTGGCGATATATCAAACAAGGGTAAACATATTGATTTTGAGTTTAATTCACTTGAAAAAGGATACTTTGAAAGTGGTCTTGAAGTGAATAAAATTTTTAAAGGTTTTGGCCTTAACACTATGTATAGATATGGTGCATATCACCTCCCGGGCTTTGATAATAACTTTTCTTTTAAATTTACATATTATTTCAGCCTTGGTTTTTAGGCATCTTCATCTTCGTTTTCTAAATTTGCTGTGCTTATGGGAAAAACTGTAAATGGTTAGCTGGATAAATACTTCTTTTTGGTCTAAAGTTGCTCGAATTATTCTAAGGAACAGAATTTTTATTCTTATCATTATTGCTGCAATAACTTTAGCCCTGTCGACCCAATGGAAACACATGAAGTTTTCACATACCGAAGCCAACTTATTGCCTTATGACCATCCTGTAAATATTGAATACGATAAGTTTTTAGATGTTTTCGGAAATGAAGGTAATCTTATTATTCTTGCGGTAAAAGATTCATCAATATTTACTGTAACTAATTTTAACGCCTGGAACAAGTTAAGCAAACAGCTTAATGCGTTCCCGGAAGTAGATATGGTCATTTCGACAGACAATCTTCAAAAGTTAGTAAAAAATAATGAAAAAGAGATATTTGAGCTTGTGCCGCTCATTGAAGGTGAAATAAAAAATGAATCTCAGATTGACAGCCTAAAAAACGAACTTTTTTTAAGACTGCCCTTTTACGAAAGCCTTCTTTTTAATAAAGAAACCAAAACGATCAGAACTGCTGTTTACCTTGATAAAGACATAGTAAACACCTCTGTTAGAAAAGAATTTATTCTTAATGAACTCATAGGTATTATTAAGAATTTTGAAAGTGAAACCAACTTAGACGTACGGGTTTCGGGAATGCCATACATCCGTACACTCAATGCACAGAACATAATAGACGAAATAGGCATATTTATTTTATTAGCCTTGGGAGTTACCTCTCTGATATTTTTCTTCTTTTTCAGGTCTATCAGGGCAACCTTTATAGCCATGGTAACTGTAATTGTAGGTGTTATGTGGGCCTTTGGTATTCTTGGCTTACTACATTATGAAATTACTGTACTAACCGCAGTAATCCCTCCATTGATCATAGTTATAGGAGTTCCAAATTGTATTTTCCTTATAAACAAATACCAACAAGAAGTTAAGTTACATGGCAATCAGGCCAAATCACTTCAACGCGTAATTACAAAAGTAGGCAATGCTACATTAATGACCAATGTTACCACCGCTGCGGGATTTGCAACATTCATAGTAACTGAAAGCAAAATACTTAAAGAATTTGGCACTGTCGCATCTATCAATATTTTGGTAATCTTTATTCTTTCATTGCTGATAATCCCCATCGCATACAGCTATATGCCCTTGCCAAAAACAAAACATCTCAAACACCTGAAGAAACGATGGATAGGAGGTTTTGTTAACTGGATAGAAAAAACCGTGAGAAATCATAGGTTGACTGTTTATGTAATCGCACTTGTTGCGATTATAATGAGTATTATAGGAATATACCAAATACGAATTTCCGGAAGTCTTATTGAAGATATGCCCCAAAGTACCGAGTTTTTTAAAGACATACGTTTTTTTGAAAAAGAGTTTGATGGGGTTTTGCCTTTAGAAATTATGATTGACACCAAACGAAAAAATGGGGTCATGAATTTATCTACCTTACGAAGGATGGAAGAGGTTGAAGAATTAATAATAGATATTCCGGAATTATCTAAACCTATTTCAGTTAATAATCTGGTTAAGTATTCCAAACAAGCATATTACAACGGCAATCCTAATTATTATCAGCTACCAACCAGTCAGGAAAGTAATTTCATTCTTTCTTATGCTAAAAATTCTTCGGGCAATTCCAATCTTTTAAAAAGTTTTGTAGATTCTACAGGGCAAGTTGCACGAATAACAACTTTTATGAAGGATATTGGTACCGATGAGATGGAAAGGGTTGAAGAAGAGTTGTGGAAAAAAATAACGAAGGTACTGCCTGAAGAACGCTATGATGTTACTGTTACAGGCAAGGCTCTGGTTTTTATGAAAGGAACAGGATATCTTGTAAAGAATCTTGTTTCGTCTCTTGCATTGGCCGTAATTCTTATTTCATTATTTATGGCCTTTATGTTTCGTTCTTTTAAAATGATTATCATCTCATTGATTCCAAATATTCTTCCACTAACTATAACTGCAGGTATGATGGGATACTTGGGAATTCCTCTTAAACCCTCAACCATATTGGTCTTCAGTATTGCATTTGGAATATCTGTAGATGACACTATTCATTTTTTGGCAAAATACAGACAGGAATTGCAAATTACCGGCTGGAAAATAAGCAAGTCTGTTTACAAAGCATTGCGTGAAACAGGGGTAAGTATGTTTTACACATCTATTGTATTGTTTTTTGGCTTTTCAGTTTTTATGGTCAGTAGTTTTGGTGGGACTAAAGCATTAGGAGGTCTTGTATCAATGACCCTGTTATTTGCAATGCTTGCCAATTTAGTTTTACTACCATCATTATTGATATCCCTGGAGCGTAATATTGCCAATAAGCAGGTAATGAAAGAACCCAATTTTAAAGTCCTCCCGGAAGAAATTGTAAATGATGATGAAGACGGGAAATCTGATAAAAAATAAAAAAGGCCTGTAGAAATTATTCTCTACAGACCATTTTTGTTGGTTTCCCCAAACCCAATTATTAAACTTACTTGCTTTTAAAATAAGTTTGTCAAACCTACATATAAATGTAATATCAAAATAGAGGGTTTTTCCCCTTTTTTATAATCTTTGTTTTCCCTTAAACATATATCTTTGTGCTCTTATAATTTAATAGAACCTTTACATAAAAATGAAGCCACAAAGCGTTAAAACACTATTGACAAGTGACAAATTTTTACAGGAAATTATTGTAAACGGATGGATAAAGACTTTTAGAAGCAACAGGTTTATTGCTTTAAATGACGGCTCCACTATCAATAATATTCAATGTGTTGTAGATTTTGAGAATACCGATGAAGAGATTTTAAAAAGATTAACCACCGGAGCGGCAGTGAATATTACAGGCATTTTGGTAGAAAGTCAGGGAGCAGGACAAAAAGTAGAAATCCAGGTTTCTAAAATTAAAATTCTGGGAGATTCAAATCCGGAAGAATATCCTATACAACCAAAAAAACACTCTTTAGAATTTTTACGCGAAAAAGCTCATTTACGGATCCGCACCAGTACTTTTAGTGCGGTAATGAGAGTCCGGTCTTCTTTATCATTTGCCATACATCAGTATTTTCACCAAAATGGGTTTTACTATGTAAACACCCCCATTATTACCGGTTCTGATGCTGAAGGAGCAGGAGAAATGTTCAGGGTTACATCTCTTAACGACAAAAATCCTCCGCTGGATGAAAATGGCGAGGTGGATTATTCTCAAGACTTTTTTGGAAAAGAAACAAACCTTACCGTTTCAGGACAGCTTGAAGGTGAAACGTATGCTATGGGATTGGGTAAAATTTATACTTTCGGACCTACTTTCAGGGCTGAAAACTCTAACACGTCGCGCCACTTGGCCGAATTCTGGATGATTGAGCCTGAGGTAGCCTTTTTGGATCTGGACGGCAATATGGACCTTGCTGAAGATTTTATAAAATATGTTTTGAAATATGTGTTTGACAACTGTAAGGATGATCTTGATTTTCTAGAAAAGCGATTGTTGGACGAAGAAAAATCCAAGGCTCAGGCCGATCGTAGTGAAATGTCACTCACTGAAAAAATACGCTTTGTACTCGACAATAACTTTAAAAGGGTAAGTTACACAGAAGCTATAGATATATTAAAAAATTCCAAACCTAACAAGAAGAAAAAATTTCAATATATCATTAATGAATGGGGAGCTGACCTGCAAAGTGAACACGAGCGTTTTTTAGTAGAAAAACACTTTAAGTGCCCTGTAATATTATTTGATTATCCTGCGAATATAAAAGCCTTTTATATGCGTTTAAATGAAGATGGTAAAACAGTTCGTGCTATGGATATCTTATTCCCCGGAATAGGTGAAATTGTTGGAGGCTCTCAACGGGAAGAGCGTTATAGTGTTCTTAAAGAAAAAATTGCTGCCTTAAACATTGATGAAAAAGAATTATGGTGGTATTTAGATACCCGTAAATACGGAACAGCTGTACATAGTGGTTTTGGGCTTGGCTTTGAACGTTTAGTCATGTTTACTACCGGAATGAATAATATTCGTGATGTAATACCATACCCCAGAACCCCGTTAAATGCAGAATTTTAATGAATGTTTATGACTAATGAAAAACACCGGTAATTTTCTGTCGGTTAGAATTAGTTATAAAGATCTGTGACAATGATGATGCAGAACTTAAAAAATTAGTAAAATAAACTTCGGTCAAATCAATTGTGGGTTATCCCGGCTATAGGACACAAATAGCTCTCCGGTTACCCTATAAATTGTCATAATTTAGTTATTTTTGATAAAAAGCAATTACGCAAATGCTGAAGCAACATTTACAGTTTAAATTATCGCAAAAGTTATCTCCACAGCAGATCCAGCTGATGAAGCTTATTCAGCTACCTACACAGGCTTTCGAGCAACGTTTAAAGCAGGAATTGGAAGAAAACCCTGCCCTGGAAAGTGGTAAAGATAATGAAGATGATTATGACGCTACGGATGATGATTTTGATAACACGCTTGATGTTGATAATGACAATGACAACATAGAAACAGACGATATAAATATTGATGAATATTTAAGCGACGATGAGATTCCTGAGTATAGGATGCAAGCCAATAATTACAGTGCAGATGATGAAGAGAAAAAAATGCCCTATGCTTCTGGGACGTCATTCCATCAGCACCTTATAAATCAACTGAATACATTCAGCCTTAATGATGATGAATTTAATATCGCCGAATTTCTTGTAGGGAGTATAGATGAGAGCGGTTACATCCGCAGAACAATTCTTGACATTGTAGATGATCTTGCCTTTACTCAAAATATATATACCGAAGTAGAAAAAGTAGAAAAAATTCTCAAAATTGTACACCAATTGGACCCTGCTGGGGTTGGTGCAAGAAATTTACAGGAATGTTTATTAATTCAACTGGAAAGAAAAGAACAGGCCCCAAAAATAGTATTGGCTAGTGAAATACTGGAAAAGTCGTTTGAACAGTTCACAAAAAAGCATTATCAAAAATTAATGCAAAAACATAATGTAACCGAAGATGAGCTTAAAGCTGCCATCCATGAAATTGAGAGATTAAACCCAAAACCCGGGGGCTCCTATTCCGGAAATAACAGAATCATTGAACATGTTGTCCCTGACTTTACAATTAAAATTGTAGATGGGGAATTAGAACTTACTTTAAATGGCCGTAATGCACCTGAATTGCATGTTTCTAAAGATTATACAAACATGCTCAAAGGTTATAAGGAAGCAAAAGAGAAGTCTAAATCTCAAAAAGAAGCTGTACAGTTTATAAAGCAAAAACTGGATGGTGCTAAATGGTTTATTGATGCAATAAGGCAGCGACAGCAAACGCTGTATATTACTATGAGTTCTATTATGGAATATCAGTCAGAATATTTTTTAACAGGTGACGAGCGAAAACTAAAACCTATGATTCTAAAAGATATTGCAGATAAGATAGGTATGGATGTATCTACTGTTTCGAGGGTTGCAAACAGTAAATATGTAGATACGCCATATGGAACAAAGCTTATAAAGGATTTCTTTTCGGAATCTATGAAAAATGATGAGGGGGAGGATGTATCAACCAGGGAAATTAAAAAAATATTAGAGACCGTAATAGAAGAAGAAGATAAACACAAACCGCATACAGACGATAAACTTGCAGCCATTTTAAAAGAAAAAGGTTATCCCATTGCACGTAGAACAGTTGCTAAATATCGTGAACAACTAAATATACCTGTTGCCCGACTGAGAAAAGAAATCTAAAAAAAAAGGGGGCGAATAAATTTAATCATTCGTATATTACCACATAATTTCTTTAACATAAAACGGGAGTTAGGGTAAATGAATTTAATTAAAACCAGTTATTTCTACATTCCAGGGATTAATTTCTTCATTTACGAATAGATTATTAATAGATGAAAAAAATTTCAGAATTTTTAACTTTTTTAATGCATCCGCTTATCATGCCGCTGGCAGGTGTTATTATTTACTTTCTTGTTACTCCCAAATTTAATGACCTGGATACACAAAAAAGGCTTTTTTTTTCAATCTTAATTTTAACTGTTTTAATTCCTATTGTCTTTTTCTTTTTATTAAAAAACGTCGGTCTCATTAGTTCATTTGAATTAAAAGGGATTAAGGAACGAAGGATACCGTTATTTATTTATATAATTATTAACTTAATCATTATCTTAAAAATTATTGATAAGGATTTTTCTATTGAATTACACTACTATTTTATTGGTATTGTTGGCACACTTATAGGCTGTCTTGTGCTTGCATTTTTTGATTTTAAGGTAAGTCTCCACATAACAGGCATCAGTGCTTTAACACTCTTTATTATAGGCTTGTCTTTCCATTATCAAAAAAATCTGACCTTATGGATATCTGTCCTAATTTTTAGTTTGGGAGCTACTGCTACTGCAAGGTTATATCTTAAATCGCATTCAAGCGCCGAAATATGGGTAGGTTTCTTCCTGAGTGCTTTTACTCAAATACTGGCGTTCAATTATTGGCTATAAAATATAGAACATTAAGCCAATATTTAGTGGCCTCATTTTTATTTGTTCTCCTGTAGACTCAATCATTGTATTTTTAAAAAGATCATTTAACTGATAATGCCCGTAAAAGTTCCATGTGTTATAACCAAAACTAAAGTATACACCGTATTGAAATTTATTAACATCCGGATTAGTAAAATTAAACTTTTCATCGGCTGTAACATATTTTGATCTGGATGAAATAGCATATCCCAACTTAACTCCTGTGTAAACCCTCCAGTACCTATATGAATCTATGGTAGATGTTCTCCATCTAAACTCTAAAGGCATCTCTATAAGGTATGAAGTTACTTTGTTACGTCTGTAAGATTCGCTCCCTGGAATAACTTCATAAATTATATCATCCTCAACTTCTAATGCACGCAAGTTACTGAAGTAAGAATTCTTTGCGACTCCTAGCCCAATACCTAAACCCACATTTCTCCGCGCATTTAGAGGTATATCCCTGATAAAGCCAAGCTGTAATCCATTGGAGAAATTATTCTGGCTTACATTTGACGGACGATCCACTAAAATGTTATAAGTAAGTCCTATATAAAACTGATCTTCCAGATATTTTGATTTACCGCTTACATCTATTTCATCATTCTCTAAAATTTCTTCCTGAGCAATAAGCGTATAACTGCCTGCAAACATCAAAAGAATTATAAATATTCGTATTTTCATAAGACGCAATCAAATCTTTATTAAATATAAAAAAAGCGTCTATAAATAGACGCTTTTTTATATACGAAATGAAAAAATTATCGTTCGATTCTTTGTAAGTTTCTATACGGGTCACCTGTAGTGGTGGTATAGTTGATCTTTAGAGCATTTACTTTTCTAAGTTCCTGCTTAATATCAGAGATTAACCCCATATTTGTCTCACCATCAACCTTTAAGGATGTAGTAAGAAGATCTTGTAATTCCTCTCTTCTTTCAGCTCTTTCTGCAAGAATATATGGCGCTACATCAGATACATTGGCAAATTTATCATTAAGCTGTATTTTAGCCTGCGAACCATATGCTTCCCTGAATCTTGGGTTTGGCTTTCCTGCATAAATATAGATAATCCTATCTTTCTTATCCAGTTTCTGTACCTGATCTGCAGTAGGCAACCTGTTTTCTACAAGTAAATCAGTATCCCTCATAACTGTTACCGTCATGAAGAAGAATAAAAGCATAAACACGATATCAGGCAGAGATGCTGTTGAAATTTCCGGTAATGCACCGCTTGATTTCTTCTTAAACTTTGACATATTTTCTGTGTTTATTATTAATTACTCTTAGGTTCTGCCTCAGATAATTTTTGAGGGTACAAATCTTGTATGGCTTCAACTTTTGGCTGCAGTTCCTCTCTTTGACTTTTAGGTGTTTTTGGGTCATTGTAGGCTGCATACATCTCTGTAAAATCCTGGCCGTACATTCTTTGAGCTTCCCTGTTCCTTAAAGTATTATACGCAGCAACCAATTCGTTTTGTACTGCAATATAAATTTTATAAGAGGTTTCCCTGTCATTTTGTAATGAAATGATCGCCTTTTGTGGATTGTCGGAAGATGAAGCACTTCTTTTACCTTTACAGTAGTTACAAGCCTCATTACCAACTCCCCCTCCATTATCCAGGAAATCCATGGCCAACCCGCGCAAATCTTTTAATTGCGCCAATTGTTGTTCTACTAATAATTGGTCGTTTTTGTTTACTACAACTTCCAATATATTTTTTTCCCTGATAATTGGTTGATTTTCCGGTGGCGGTTCCATAGGGGGTAACTTCCTGTTTAAACCGGCATCGGTTTCTATTGTTGTCGTAACCAGGAAAAATATAAGTAACAGGAAGGCTATATCTGCCATTGACCCTGCATTTACTTCCGGTGCTGATCTTCTAGCCATAATTTATGTTATTTTATTGCTTTTCGTATACCTGTGGCCAATATAAGCCCAACAGCTATAACGATTAAAAAATAAAAGGTAGTTAAACCGGCGCTAACCCATTTAGTTCCTGATTCTGATAATGTTTGTCCGTCAGATAGTGTGGTAGTTTCTCCTGTTGCCAATAAATATGATACTATCACAATGGCGAGAAAAACTCCAATACCTATAAGTGATCTTTTTAGTACAGCCGGGTTTTTCAACAAATTCATAATACTAAAAAATAATGTAACTATTACAGTAAAGGCTAGTATTATATAAGCTACAACTAAAAAGGGTGAAATTATACTGTCTTGTAGGCTTTTATCTGTTTCAATAGCATCATCACCTACCATAAATAATCTTATAAAGAAATATCCACAGATAATGGCTACTATCAGAATCACTATTTTTAATATGTTTTCTAATTTCATAATAATTGAATTTCGTTTAATATAACTTTAAAGCCTACTTTTTGTGACGAACAAGCAAATCAATTAATACGATAGAAGAATCTTCCATATCATTTACAATGCTGTCAATTTTAGCAACAATATAGTTATAAAAAACCTGAAGTATAATAGCCACTATAAGACCAAATACTGTAGTCAATAATGCCACTTTAATACCACCTGCAACAAGTGAAGGTTCCATAGTACCGGCAGCTTGTATGTTATCAAATGCCTCGATCATACCAATTACAGTTCCCATAAATCCAAACATAGGAGCAAGTGCGATAAACAAAGAAATCCATGATACATTTTTTTCAAGCTGTCCCATTTGAACACCTCCGTAAGCAACTACCGCTTTTTCTGCAGCATCTACCCCTTCATCCATCCTGTCAAGACCTTGATAGTAAATTGAAGCTACAGGCCCTTTAGTGTTTCTGCAAACTTCTTTGGCAGCATCTACACCACCTGATGCCAATGCATCTTCTACATCATTCTTTAATTTATCGGTATTTGTAGTCGCAAGATTTAAATAAATAATTCTTTCAATAGAAACTGCTAATCCTAAAATTAAACAAAGCAAAGGGAATGTCATAAATACGGCACCTCCTTCAATAAAACGTTCTTTTAAAACTTGATGAAATCCTTTTTCAGGAGCTGCAGGAGCATCATCTTGTACAAATACTGTTGCGTTATCAACAAATGCAACAAATTCTGAAATGCTACTCATTACATTAGGAGTAAAACTCTTTGCATTTGCAGTTGTTGCGCTAAAAACCAATAATCCGGCAACAGCCAGAATTGAGAATAATCTTTTCATTTCTTTTGAACTTAATTTTTGTTAGTTAATCGGGTTAAAGATAAAAAAAAATTGTTATTATCATAATATTAAACTATAAGCAGAGAGGAAGGGATTCGAACCCTCGATACGGTTGTGCCGTATACACACTTTCCAGGCGTGCGCCTTCGACCACTCGGCCACCTCTCTTTACACGCTTACTTTGGAGGAGCAAATAACGAATTTTTTTTCAGTTGATAAAATTAAATATCACAAATTAATTCATTTCTCCCCGTAATTCTGTTTCAAATACAGTTTTGAACACCTTTGAACCTATTTTAGCTCCAAATAAATACATGAGTTTAGCAATTGCAGCCTCACTTGTGATGTCATTTCCGCTTATAACACCTATTTTTTTTAAATGAGAACTCGTTTCATATCGTCCCATTTCAACACTGCCTTTTGGACACTGAGTGACATTCACAATTACTATTCCATTTTTTATCGCTTTCCCTATCAAATCAATAAACCACTTTTCTGTGGGAGCATTCCCTGCACCATAAGTTTCCAGTAAAACACCTTTTATTGCCCCATTATTAACTATACACGAAATAGCTTCTTCGCCGATCCCCGGAAAGAGTTTTATAAGTGCAATACTGCTATCCATCTGTGTATGCACAATCAGTTTTTTATATTTTACAGGCTTAAAAAGATGTTGGGCATGAATATTTAAATGTACCCCGCTCTCTGCCAGAGGAGGATAGTTTGGTGAGGAAAATGCTTCAAACTGCTCAGCATTGATTTTTGTCGTTCTGTTTCCCCGATACAATTTGTATTCAAAATATAAACCTACTTCTTGTATAACAGGTCTCCCATTTTTTTTTAATGAAGCTAACTGAACAGAAGTTATTAAATTTTCTTTTGCATCGGTTCTCAGATCCCCTATTGGAAGTTGTGATCCGGTAAATATAACGGGTTTACTTAAATTCTCAAGCATAAAACTCAAGGCTGAAGCGCTGTAACTCATTGTATCAGTCCCATGCAAAACAACAAAACCATCAAAATCATTATAATTTTCTTCAATGGTTTCTGCAATTTGAACCCAGTAACCGGGGTTCATATTTGAAGAATCTATAGGTGTTGGAAAGGAAATCGTTTTTAGCCCACAATCTAAATGTGATAATTCCGGAATACTCTTTAAAATATTATCAAAATTAAATGTTTTTAATGCTCCTGTTTCAAAGTCTTTTATCATCCCGATGGTACCACCGGTATAAATAAGTAATATCCTAGACTTTGCTTGCGTCATATTTTAATTTATTGATAACCGGGTTTGCATACATGGCAAGAAAATTTTGAAGGGCTACTTTATTCTGGCCATCAATCCTTCTTTCAATTCTCCTTTCAAATTGTCTTTTTTCTTTTTCAGTATACTTTTCCTTAAAGCGGTCTGTATTATTCAAAAGATCGTAAGCAATATATTTGGAGGGCCACAATTTATAATTTTGATGTATTCTATCATCAATTAAATCCGCCAGCATCTGGAATTGTTTATTAGTGGGCTCACCACTACCCTCAATTTCATCCAGTTCAATATTTAGCATCTCTCCTGCATGAATATGCATTTTTCTTTTTTGTCCGGTTGCACCTTTTAATATAGTATTAAAATCCTCATTACTGGATTTAACATATTCCTGATCGTAATGTTTTGCCATTAATTCAGGCATTTTTAATACATCGGTGGGGTCAAACTCATATGAAATTGAGATGGGTATTATTTTCAGCTTTTTAAAATACTGCATAATACTGTCTTCATTATTGGCCAATGCAAGCATTTTAAGCACTCCTTGTTGTGTTCTATCATTACCATCCTTTGTTCTGCCTTCCCGTTGTGCGATCCAAACAGATCTATTTTCTTCAAATAATAAACTTTGTATATATTCAGATACAAGTTTGGAGCTCATTAGCATTTCCCTTGGAGAAAGTTCACGCCTGATAAGAAAATTTCTGTTTAGTTTAGAAAGTGCCAATAAAAACGGCTTGTTAACAAGGTTGTCACCTATAGCTGAAGCAGTCATTATAAGATCATTTTCATACAGAGCTACATTTAATAAAGAAGTATCCAAAATAATATCCCGATGATTGGACACATAAAGATAGGCAGTATTTGAATCCAGTTTTTCGAACCCACTATACGTAAATCCTTCAGATGTTCTTTCGATGATATTCCTAACAGATTGATAAATTATTTTTGTTTGAAAATCACGTATAGAATGACAACTTAAAGTAATCTCTTTCACCTCTTCGGGATCTTTATCCGGAAAGGTGAAGTTAAGTAGTGCCTTTATAATAGGATGATGTAAAGATTGTTTTAACGCATCATGGACTTCATCATCTTTATAAGGCCGTATGTGATCAAATTTATTCAAAGGTTAGTAGTATTGGTCATTAGTTTTAACAAAAGTGCAAAATTTAGTTGAATTAAACTTTAAATTCCTTGTTAAACTCTGAATACTTTTTTCGAGTTTTGCGTTGTAATTGACGCTATTTCACTTGGTGATAAATTATAAATATCCTCTAATTTACTTACAATATTTAGCAGATACGAGCTTTCATTACGTTTTCCCCTGTATGGTACAGGGGCTAGATATGGCGAATCTGTTTCAAGAACAATATGCTCTATAGCTATTTCATTTAAAAATGTGTCAACTTTCCCGTTTTTAAAAGTAACTACACCCCCGATGCCTAATTTCATGTTATATGAAATAGCTCTTTTTGCCTGCTCAAGTGTACCTGTAAAACAATGAAATATCCCAAAAAGCTCATCATCGTTTTCGTCTTCCAGGACTTCAAATATTTCATCAAAAGCTTCCCTGCAATGAATTACAATTGGCAATTTATATTGTTTTGCAAGTTGAATTTGCCTTCTAAAGGCTAGTTGTTGAATATTTAAAGTTGATTTATCCCAATATAAGTCAATTCCAATCTCACCTACTGCATAAAATTTCCTTTGGGCCAACATTTCTTCTACATGGGATAATTCTTCCTTATAATTTTCTTTTTTTACGTGTGTAGGGTGCAAACCCATCATCAGAAAAATATGTTCAGGGTATTCTTTTTCCAACTGAAGCATAGCCTCTGTGTATGTAGAATCTATAGCAGGAATAAAAAAACGTGTGATTTTGGCATTTAATGCCCGGGAAATCATTTCTGCCCTGTCATCATCAAAAGCTTCACTATATAAATGTGTGTGAGTATCTGTTAAAACCATACTGCAAAAATAACAAAGCTACCAAAAGCAGCCCTATTATTTTTATAGTTTGCTGAGAAGATTCTGTGCTTTATTATGCACCTCAGCATCGTCAGGTATTCTTTCCAGTATAACCCTGCACTGCTCAAACTTTTTCTGCTTAAGCTTACTCAGTGCCAGATACCACATTGCATCGTATTTAAAAACAGAAGTGCCCGTAGATAAAACCGTTAGTAATTCATCTGCTTCATCGTACCGATTGGTTTCTATGAGTGCTATTGATTTATAAAGCTGAATTTCTTTATAGCTAATATCTTTAATTAAAATCTGATCAAAATACTGCAATGCTTCTTCATAATCCTTTTCATTAAAAGCTTTTTCGGCTTTTGGCAACAATTCCTCATTTTCTCCCCTTACCGTTAAACTTATACTATTGTAATCGGCATAATCAGCATAAACAGGTGCTGAATTGTCTATAATAACAAACAACCCAAAAATAATAATAATGCTTGCTGCTATGGCGTATTGCCATGGCTTAAACCTTATTACAGTGCTTTTATTTTCCTTTTTATTAAAATATGTATCAGAAATGTTCTTGAGGTTTTCTTTCAATTTCTCCTCATGATCCTTATTTTCAAACTTACTTTTCAAAAAACCTGAAAGTTCCTTATAAGTTAAAAAAGCTTGATGAAACTTTTCATCATCTGCTAACCTTTTCTCAAACTCATTTTTTTCTGTTGTAGAAAGTGCTCCTTCCAGATAATCTTCAAATAATGTATAATCCTGCTCTTTCATTACAATAGGTTTTGTATTTGTTTAAAGGCTGATGAATCCCGGACCATCTCTGTTAATTTACCAATACACAACGACTTTTTTTTGCGTGCATATGCATATGTTACACCGAGTTTACCTGCAACTTCTTCCATTGATTTAAGTTCGAAAGTTGCTTTTAACAACTCTCTGCATGCATCCCCCAACTTGCTGAACATTTCATTAAAAAGCTGCTGTTTTTCAGTAAAAATTTCCGTTTCATATGCTTGCTGAGAAACATCATCACCTTTAGATAACACTTCGATATTAATTGTTACCTCCTTTTTTGAAGATTTTTTTAATTCATTTAACCATTTACGCTTACAGAGTAAAAAAAAATAGGCATCAAAAGGACAGCTGAGTTTTAACTTGTCATTCTTTGCCTGCTTGTATATGGTGATTAAAACTTCCTGAATTACATCTTTGGCATCATTATCATCACCACTGTTTTTCTTTATATAGTTAATAATCTTGGGGGCAAATTTTTCATATATGGCCTGGATGATAAATGTGTTATTTTCTAATAACCCAACAATGTATTTTTGATCTTCATGAATGGCTTTGTCCTTCATTAATGCCTTTATTTCGAACTAAAATAAAGAAATTTATTGAAACCAACTGCCCCTTCTCTATAAGGAATGTTAAACGGGAAATTCCTCAGATATATTACTTCCTGCTGAAACTGTTTGTCATCTGTAAATTAATTACGATCGCTATTTTAAATAAAAAATAAAAAAAGGGGTAACAAAATGTGAATGATGTTGATATAAGGATATAACAATAAAATTTAAACATCATGAACACATTAAAAAACATTTTAGGACTAACATTTATTGCAGCCTTAACCTTTACAGGATGCAGCAGTGATGATGACAATAATGGCAATGAAGACCCAATTATTGAAACACCTCAACCCGATGGTGAAGCATTACAACAAACTTTTCTGGATAACAGAGGTGAAGCTGTACAAACAGGCACTATTGATGCCGAAACCGGAGGCAGTATATATGGTGAACAAGGCACAGAGCTTATTTTTGGGGCAAACGTCTTTTTGGATGGGAATGGGGATCCTGTAACCGGTGATGTAACCATTGAATTGATTGAATCTTATAAAAAATCAGATATGTTACTTATGAACATGCCAACTAATGGAAGGCGTCCGAATGGAGATATTGAAACTTTAATCTCCGGCGGCGAATTCTTTGTAAATGCTACCAAAGATGGTGAAAATTTACAACTTGATGAAGGTTTTACCCTTTTAGCCCCGGCTGCAAATAATGTATTTGATGCAGATATGGCAATATTTAACGGGGTTGATGAAGATTGTGACGGTATTGGTAATTGCAGCGGGCTGGATGATGATATTGTATGGGTAGAAGATGAACAAAACGATTTGGAAATCAGGGATGGAATAGGTGCCGGTGGTGGCCCTGTTATAGGGTATAGTGCTTTTATACAACAATTTGGATGGACAAACATAGACAAATGGTTTAGTGACCCAAGGCCAAAGACCACTATTTATGTTGATGTTCCGGAAGGTTATAATAATGAAAATTGTGCGGTTTATATCTCGTATGATGGTGAACCAACTGCACTTGGCAATATGGACAGATGGGATGATGAACTTGAAATGTTTACCGAACACTACGGGTTAATTCCAATAGGCTTAGAAGTACATTTTATCCTTATTTCGCAAATAGATGATGAGTGGAACTATGCGGTGCATTCTGTAACCATAGAAGAAGATCATGTAGAATGTTTCTGTGACCCTCTTGAAATAGAACAGGTTACTGAAGCAGAACTTACTACTATTATAAATAATTTACCATAATCAATGGTTTTCTAATACAAAAGTGGCCGGCACATGTGTCTGCCACTTTTTTATATCTTTATAAATTCAGAAAAAAATTTATGATGAATAAATACCTGCTCCTTTACCTGTTATTCCCCGCCCTTGTTTTAAGTCAGCAACCTATGGTTATTGATACCCTAACACGTGAGGCGATTATTGGTTATGATATTCATGGGAATACTGTAAGTTTTAATCCGGAAAATCCACCTCTTATACCCATTGCAGGCGCACCAAAACCATTTTACACCCACTTTTGGGAATTTGGTGATGGCAACTATAGCTTTGAGGAAAAACCAATCCATACTTATAAGGAAACTGGTGAGTTTGAAACACGTTTATGGGTCACAAATAATTATGATAACGGAAAAGTACCCACCAGCAGGCCCAAAAAAGTTGCCATAAATGAGCTTACCGATTCATACAATGATATTGCAACGTTGGATTCCCACAATGGTTTCAGGATGCAAAAAAACCGCGATGCTATTCCTGAGCAGGAAATGGTAGTTATTGTAAGCTATAAAAATGATTTACAGTATAGTGCCAGTGGTAAATTGTACTTGTTTTATAATGAAAAAAAATATAAAAACAAGAATTTTGAGCTTGTTGGTACAAGGACATACCATAATGAAAGGGAAGTCTTAGATGAAATTATAGCATCTGCTACTGAAATAAATGATGCCGGAACTTTCCTGGCATCTGCTGAAGATGATTTTCTCACTATAAAAAACATTCAACAGGATTCTACCAATTTAACCCTAACTCTTGAAAATGCAAAAGATTACTATACGGATTGGAGTATCCTGGAATTTGATGATATGCCACCGGGTGAAGAACGCAATATCTTTCACACCTTAAAAACCACTCCGGAAATGATTAAGGATACCAGTGCAATTGTGACTCTCCGGGGAATTTATGTACCAGACAGGAGCTACAGTAACCATAAAGTAAAAGACCTGGAACTGGAAATTGTTACTTCGCACGATCCTAACAAAATGTCTAATTCGAGCCCTTTTTTAAATTACCGGTTAATACGTTTTAAAACATTAAAATACAAGATTCGGTTTCAAAATGATGGCGAAGGCCCGGCTCGGACGATCCGCTTGGAAGTTGATATTCCCGAAATGCTGGATAAAACTACTCTGGAAGTCGAAGATATGTATCCAAAATGTGAAATCTGCCCAAAAAATCAAGAGGTAACTTACAGTTGCCTGGACACAACTTTCACAAAAGAACAGGCTATATTTACTTTCAAGAACATATACTTACCGGGTACTGCACAAAAAAATATAAAAGAAAAAGACTCTACTAAAGGTTTTGTAAAATACAGTATAAAGTTTGGAAAAAACTTTCATAAAAAGAAAACCAAAAGCCAAACCGCCATTATTTTTGATAAAAATGAACCAATTATAACCAACTACTCCACAACCCGCTTTTTGCCGGGAATTTCCATTGGTGCTAAAGCCGGTTATAATCACTTTCCGGAATTAAGTAACTCGAAAGAATACTTCGTGGGGGCTACTATCTCCCCCTATAAATCATATCGTTCTTATTTACAGGCCGAACTTATGGTTGCTGCCCATTCATTTGACGAGATAAGGAATTCCGTGACAAGTGAAAATTTGGCAATTGGTTTGGATTCCGAAAACAGGCTGACAGAATCAAACAAATTCAATAACATTGTTCTTTACATTGTACCGGCATCTTACCGCTATAATATTAATGCTTTTATGGGCCTGGGTGCCGGAATACAATTAAAAACAAACATTACAGAAAAAAATGATTTTGAAAACACAAATGATGTTTACACGATTGAAGGAGGGCAGGAATTATGGATTCCCGATCTCAGTTCTTTTGAAGAAGGTACTTTAAATGATAATTTCACAAATTTTCGGACCGGTGTCTTTGCAGAAGTTTCATTTGGCACTGTACGTATTGGACCAAGTGCCGGGGTACGCTATGTACACAATTTTAATTCTCCCAGTGAACAATGGCACTTTTATGCAACCTGGAAATTTTAATTTTTTGAGTATGAGAACAGGATTATTCTTTTTGATTCTCCTTGGTAGCTCAACTATTTTCAGTCAATCTAAAACGATTTTAAAGGAAAAGGATGATGTTGAAAATTTTCTGTATTCAACTCTTGATGAATTTTTGCAAAACCCCTCTGAAAGTAACCTCCTCATTTTAAATTCAATAGAAACCAAATTATGGCGGCAGCCAAAGAATAGTGAAGAACAACTCGCATTTACAATAATATTGTGTAATAGGGGGTTTTATGAAAATAAATTTCTTCAAAAAACCAATGCGGTGAATTCTTATGAAAAAGCCTGGGAATTGTACAGCAGGAACACCCTTAACGGGTATGATATTATCGAATTTTGCTTAAAGCCTTTAGGTAATTTATACACAGAATTAGGCGATTATAAAAATGCAGAAAACACAATAAAAACGTATTTATATCTGTCTGAAAAAGATGCCGATACTGCACAAAAAACAGCCGCATTAATTAATCTATCGGTTGTATATCAAAATTCCGGCAGATTTAATGAAGCCATTCGTATTTTATCCCGCGTAATACAAGAAAAAAATGTTGAAATTGAGCAAAAAGCCAAAGCATTGTCGAATATAATTACCAATTTCATTTCACTGAAAAAATATGATGAAGCTTCTCAATATTTAAATGATTTAAAATTGATAATGAATGAAAACAGTATAAGCGACCTTCAACTTATAATAAACTTAGAAAAACTTTCATCATTAATAGCCTTGAACTCCGGCAATTATTTAAAGGCAGCATCACATTTAAAAAAAATTGAGCAGCTCATTGCATCATCGCCTGATATAAGTCATCGGGACCTCGCCAGGTTATATATTGAATATACCACCATACTCACAGATCAAGGTAAGTTTGATAAAGCAATAACCTCATTAAACAAAGCAACACACATCCTAATTCCTGACTATTCAGAACAAGAATTGTCACATACAGATCTGTATCCCGAAACCGTACTTATTGATATATTTGATTTACTGGCTTCCAATTATGCTTTAAAAAATGATTATACCACAGCCCTGAAATACTATAACCTGAGCTTCAAGGTTGAAGAACTACTGAGTGATTTATATCAATACGAAGAAACAAAACTAATTCAACTTAGTGATAATCGTAACCGAAGTGAAAAATGCCTTGAAATATATTTTCTCTTATTTGAGCAAACAGACAATGAAAAATATATTCATGACGCATTCTTTTTAGCGGAAAAAACAAGGGCAACAATCCTTAAGGAAACCCTTATAAAAAAACAGCAACAAGCAGGGTTAAAAAACGAACCTCTTTTTCAAAAACAAATTGAACTGGAAACACAGAACTTCAGGATAAAGAACTTGCTTGTTAAAGAACAGCTAAAAGAAAAGAAGGCTAATGTAGTGTACATAAATCAGCTTATAAATTCTCAAAACACGGTAAACCTTGAATTAAAAAAAGTGTCGGGCCAACTTAAAGAAAAATATCCTGATTTATTCAGAACAACTAAAAAATTAGACATTTCGGCTTTAATAGAAAAATTAAACCGGGATAATGCTACTATGATTGAATATTTTTATGGTAAAAATGCGCTCTATTATTTTGTGTTGAGAGATCATAAAATAAAATTGTCACGTATTGAAGATATGGAAACAGCTAATGTATCCATTTTGAATTTTATAGCTTATTTTGACAGTGCATCAAAAATAAATAATGATGTAAAAGGGTATAATAATACTGCTTATACATTATACCAATTATTAAATATTCCTTTAGATAAGGTAACAGAAAACCTTGTTATAATTCCTGACGGGGTTTTGAATTTCGTCCCTTTTGAAACCCTTCTCACCGAGAAAACCGAACAGTTTAATTTTGAAAATCTTCCTTATTTGCTTCATAAATACAGGATGGTTTACAATGCTTCGGCAGAATTATATTTGAATAGTAACAATATCAAAAATAAGAAAAAGAATGTTCTTGGTGTATTCCCTGTTTTTGAAGAAACCAAATATCCCCTTACGTACTCTGAAAATGAAGCCAAAGAAATTGAAGCTCTTTTTCCCGGAACTTATTTAATGAAAGAAGAAGCTACTTTTAAAAATTTCACCGAAAATATATCCTCTAATGAAATTTTGCATCTTTCCACACATGCCGATGCAGGTGCCCACACAACACCAGCAAGTATACATTTTGCAGACGGGCAGATTAATTTATATGACCTCTATTTACTTCCCCTAAAGCAACAGTTAGTAATATTAAGTGCCTGTGAAACTGGTGTTGGAAAACTACAAAAAGGAGAAGGTGCAATGAGTGTTGCAAGAGGGTTTCAATATTCAGGGGCTAATAATTTACTGTTTTCATTATGGAAGGTTAATGATCTTTCGACCTCACAACTTATGGGTCTGTTTTACAGATATTACGAAAAAAACGCTTCTGCTTATCTGTCAAATCACGAAGCAAAGCTCCAATACCTTTCAAGCAAAAATATTGAAAACTCCAAAAAATCGCCCTATTATTGGGGAAGTTTTGTCTATTACGGCACTCTGGAATCCTCATCAACAGATTATACTTTTTATATAGCAATCGTAGTGATTTTGGCTGTTATTATCTTATTTTTGATTATAAAATTTAAAGATGAAAAGTCTAAAAAAAATTTTACATGAAAAAGGATATATTCAAATTCCATTAGTTTTCACCAAAACCAATCATTTTGAAGTAGTGGCTAAATTGAATGATACTGAAGGAAGGTTTATATTAGATACAGGTGCATCTAACACCTGTGTGGGTTTTGATTGTATTAAACATTTTGATCTAATCTCAAAAGATTCGGCAATAAAGGCATCAGGGGCCGGTGCTACTGATATGCTTACACAAATATCCAAAAAAAACATCCTTCAAATAGGCGACTGGAAAAAACAGAAAGTAAACATTGTACTCTTTGACCTCAACCATGTAAATTCTGCCTTAACCCTTCATGAAGCTATGCCTGTTCACGGAATTATTGGGGCTGATGTTTTAAAAAAGGGAAAGGCAATCATTGATTATGACAAGAAAATGCTATTTTTGAAGTAAATAAGCTAATAACCAACCTATTCTCACCTTGAAAAACTACACTCTTATATTATGGTTTTTCCTTTTTCCAATAGTATCACATGCCCAAAACAATATAGATACTTACAAAGCTATTTTGGATACTACTACGAATAAACACATAAAACTTCAATATTTAGATTCTATTCTTATAAGTATTACTAATGAAGATGCAGAAAAGTATGTACCCTATGCAATAAGGTATATTGATCTAGCTGAAGAATTAGAAGAATATGAAAAAATGGCTGATAAAACCACCAAAGTTTTTTATTCATTAAGCAACATTCTTAACAAAAAAGAGAAAGCATTAGAATTAATAGAAAATGTACAGAAATACGAAGAAAAAATTAGAGATTCTTTTCTTCTAGGTAATATTTATCTAAAAAAAGGTGGTGGTTACTATGGTAACGATTTTAAGAAAGCTATTGAAAATTACTCTCTTGCTATCAATAAATTTAGCAAAAAAGATACTGCTTATATAGCTGATTCTTATTTGTATAGGGCTCATTCAAGATCTAAGACTGGTGACTTTGTAAACGCAATTAATGATTATAAAATTGCAAAACAATATTATGAAGACATAGGAGATATTGATTTTGTATTAAATGCCATGGCAGGTATTAGCACTCTTTATGAAATGAATAAATTTTACGTAGAAGCTTTAAAAAAACATGAAGAGGTTATTGTATTGGCCGAAAAACATAATAAATACGGACAAATACTCGTAACACTTGTTAACAGATCTATTCAATATAAAGAACGAGAGCTTTATGATAAACAGGAGGAAGATTTGTTAAGAGCTTCTCAGATAAACAAAAAACATAATAACAATGACGCAATATATAATTTATACATTCATCATTATTTATGTAAACTCTATGCCAGTAAGGACAATAAAGAATTAGCTGAAAAACACTTAAAAATTCTTGAGAGTCAAAAAGATGTGTATTGGGGAGATGAATACCTCATGAATATTTTTTTGGAAGCTAGTGCCGCTGTACAAGTAATGAATGGTGAAATTAGTGATGCTATTATTAAATATGAAAATATTCATGATTATAACAGCAAAAACAAACACAATGACCAGCTTATTGACATAAAAAAAGAACTTGCTCAATTATATGAAATTAATGGGAATAAAGAGAAAGCTTATGAAATGTCTAAATCCTATCATCATCTAAAAGATTCTGTTTTTAATATTGAAAAAACCAATACATTAGCATACTACCAAACTCTTTATGAAACTGAAAAAAAAGAACGGGAAATAATTGAAAAAAATGCATCCATTGTCATCCTGGAAAAAGATAATAAAGAAAAAAGGAGACTTCTGTTCTTTTCAATAAGTGGCCTTGTTTTAGTTTTTTCCAGTGTATTTTTATACAGAAACAGGAAACATCTTAAAAAAGAAAAAGAATTACAGGAAAGTTTCAGTCAGCAACTATTATCGTCCCAGGAAGAAGAAAGAAAACGTATATCTAAAGATTTACATGACGGATTGGGACAAAGCTTATTACTTATTAAAAATAAAGTTGCCCTTAATAGTGATGATAATACCAAAAATATGTTTAACGATGCTATAGAAGAAGTGCGAACTATTTCCAGGGCCCTGCACCCATTCCAATTAGAAAAGTTTGGCATCACAAAAGCCATACAAAATATAATTGATGAATTAGATGAGAGCAGTGACATATTTATATCCTCAGAAATAGATGATATATCGAATATTTTAAGCCCTGAAAAAGAAGTTAATTTATACAGAATTGTACAGGAGTCTATCTCAAATATCATTAAACACTCTGAAGGTGAAGCTGCACGCATAGAAATACAGAAAAAACCAAAATATATTCATTTAAGGATTAAAGATAATGGAAAAGGCTTTGACTTCTCTGAGAAACATAATGACTTTAATAGCCTTGGCTTAAAAACCTTAAAAGAGCGTACTAAATTCTTGAAAGGGACTATGAAAGTGGATTCTGAAAAAAATAAAGGGACAACTTTAGAATTTGTAATTCCTGTAGTATGAATGGCCCAACCTTAATAATAGCTGATGACCATCCTTTACTGTTAAAAGGGTTATATGATTTTTTACTTGAAAAAAAATACAACATATTAGATAAAGCTTCCGATGGGATATCGGCTTATAATCTCATTTTAAAACACGACCCGGATATTGCTATTCTGGATATTGAAATGCCTAAACTTACCGGTATTGAAATCGCTAAAAAATGTAAAACCAATAATATATCAACTAAAATAATACTCATAACCCTACATAGGGAAAAGGATCTTTTTTACCAGGCACAGGAACTTAACATTTTTGGTTATATCTTAAAGGATTTCGCCATAGAAGAAATCCAGTCATGTTTGGATTCTGTAAGTAATGGTGTTCCTTATTTTAGTCCTAAAATAAAATCCTTACTGACAAAAAAAAGTGAAAGCAATAACTTGTTAACTAATTTAACCCCCTCAGAAATTAAAATATTAAAACTTATTGCTAAAGACAAAACCAACAAAGAAATAGCGGAGATGCTTTTTATTTCTGTACGTACTGTAGAAAAACATAGAAGTAATATCATTATAAAACTCTCCCTCAGCCCCAAAACAAATAGTCTTCTTATCTGGGCAAAAGAAAACTTTAACTTCTTTTAAAACAAAAATCAATATACGTGTAGCCACGTATTTCATAAAAGCATTCTCTACATTAATTTTGGTTTAAATATTAACCCTTCAAAACCACCAGAGTTATGAGTAATTTTTATCACCACATTTCAAAAATCATTGAACCTCGTATTCTAGTAGCAGCTCTCATATTGGCTATTATAGGCATCCTGCTAAACATCTATATACTTTTCGCTGTTTCCACTCAGTAAACTCCCTATATAAAAAGGGTGTTTTACCTGTTGTAACGGCTCATATTTTTGATGACTTTTACACCTTCAAACAAATAAAAATAATGAAAACACAAGCACAAGAAATAAATCAAAACGGAAACGACAGCATCATAGCATTTACAATACTTGCACTTATTTCTATTACACTTTTTCTCAACATTTTTTTAGTTTTTTCGGTTTCATAGCATCCCCCGCTTATGTTAAAACCGTAAGTACATAACCCGGATAACAGGTCCGGGTTTATCTTTAATAATCGTTTGGAATATGAGTATTACTTAATCTTGTATTTATTTGAGCCAAGGGTAACAAAATAGTACCCATGTTGATATTAAGGATGTAATCATAAAATAAAAAATTATGAAAATACCCGGTTACAACAAGCATAAATTAAAGGAAAACGATCTTAGGACAGCTAGAGCAATTGTTGTTCTAATCATAATCATTATTATATTAAATACATTTTTATATTGTTCTGCTTAAGTGTCTAACAACAAAAAGCCGGAGAGGATCTATTCATGGTCGGAAGATTATTCTTCCGACTTTTTTTGTTATATATTGTTATTTT
>CALGUD010000027.1 GCA_937901915.1 uncultured Flavobacteriaceae bacterium | reverse complement strand
TATTTTAAAATATTGAAAGTGAGTGCCCCGCAAGGCACTTTACTGGAAGTAGGAGGGCTTGTAGTACTGCCAAATGGAAATCTGGGTGTGGCTACCAGAAGGGGGGATGTGTATATCGTGGAGAATCCTACCAGCGCACGGCCCTTTTTTAGAAAGTTTGCTTCTGGATTGCATGAAATACTCGGTTTGGCCTATAAAGACGGTCACTTATACTGCGCCCAGCGGGGAGAGCTGACCAAATTGATCGATTCGGATATGGATGGCAAGGCCGATATTTTTGAGACAGTCTATGCGTGGCCAGTGTCCGGACATTATCATGAATACAGTTACGGGCCAGTGATCGATGAGAAGGGGGACTTTTTCGTATCGGGGAATGTGGCATTTGGGGATGAGGAATGGTGGAGGGGCGAAAGCCGCGTGCCATACCGCGGATGGATCGTGAAAATCACAAAGGAGGGACAGCTGGAACCTTGGGCTACGGGAATGAGGTCTCCCGCGGGAATCGGGATCATCGATGGAGACTTGTTTTATACGGAAAATCAAGGAGACTATATGGGATCCGGAGGACTTTGGCACATTGAAAAAGGCACGTTCACCGGGCATCCCGCTGGATTAAGGTGGACTGGTTTGCCCAATTCCCCCTTGCGTTTGACGGTAGAGGAATTTGACAAGGTGATCGATCCGAGGAAAGTGAAAAATGAACAGGGAAGATATATTAAACCCGAAAATATAGTCGATGAGGATTTCGTGACCATGGCCGATGTGAAAAAGGCCGCGACCGACGGCTCCGCCCGGATCGGTGCGGCACCCGCTGTCGAGACGAGCGTGTTGGAGGGCCCTCTCGAGGAACTCCAGGGCACGCTGGTCGTCCCCCTGGGCGCTCAGCACGCTTGCCTGCAGGTTCAGGGCATCCACCTGGGACCGCTGATCGTTCTGGGCTCGCGCCAGGTGAAACGCCTCGGTGAAGTGAACGGTCGCGTCCTCGAACCTGCCAAGATCCCGGTTCACGCGACCCAGTCCGATCATTGCCTTCAGGGCACAATCGGCCTGATCCAGCGCGAGGAAGCCGCTCCTGGCCTGTGCCAGGAGCGGTCGCGCTTCCTCGAGGTGTCCGGTCTGATGACTTGCTGAGCCCGCAACGTATGCCGCCCTGGCGCTCAGATCACTGTCTTCGGAAGCAAGGCAGGCATGGGCGTGGACCGCTGCGGCGAGCGGATCGGTATCGAGGAGGTGCTCGGCCAAAGCGAGCTTGGCACGGAAGTCATCCATTGGCAATTGCGGCCCGTTCTGACCAATCATTGCACAACCTCCCATACCTGAAAACAGGCCGGAAAGCATGTTAGCAGTGCCTTGTGCTACTGCTTCTTTATTGCCACGCCCCCGTGTTTCTGTAATTTCGTCTATAATGTTAAGGGTAAGTAAGCTTTCAATCAAGCCAACACCAGCCACTATAGCGGCGTATGGAAATATAATTGTCAAAGTTTCCCATGTAAAAGGTACATCAGGTATATGGAAGGGAGGAAAGCCACCTTGTATGGAAGCTATATCACCCACGGTTTTTGTGTCTATTCCCAATATGGCCACGATACCAAAAACTACAAGAATGGCAGTTAAAGAAGCCGGGATGGCTTTTGTGAGTTTTGGCAACCCCCATATAATCAGCATAGTTAAAAACACCAGTCCCAACAAAATAAATAATGAGTCTCCGGTCAACCAGGATCCTGTTGGGTCTTTAAATTGGTCTAACTGCGACATAAAAATAATAATTGCTAAACCATTCACAAAACCAAAAATAACCGGATGGGGCACCAAACGCATTAATTTACCCAACCGCAATAAACCTGCTAGTACTTGTATGATTCCGGCCAATATAGCCGTGGCAAAAATATATTCAACACCATGTGACAGGGCAAGTGAAACAATAACAACGGCAACAGCTCCCGTAGCACCGGAGATCATACCAGGGCGCCCACCCAGTATAGATGTTACCAATCCCATTACAAATGCGGCATACAGACCGGTTAATGGAGATAAACCTGCAATTAACGCAAATGCTACAGCTTCAGGCACTAATGCTAAAGCCACAGTTAAACCTGATAATACTTCGTTTCTGTAATTCACTTTCTGTGAAAAATCAAATAAGTTTAAATACTTTTTCATTAAATTATAAAATAAAGATGGTTGTTATACCGTTTTGATAACCAGTAAATGATAGTGGAATAAATGAGTATAAAGAATGCAGAATTCAGGGCGGCGTAACCGCTGGAAAATTAAAGCTGAATATAATTGAGGTGTACTTCATTTTTAGAAGCGGCAAAAATAGAATTGTTTTTTTAATTAAAAAAGGAATTAATAATTAATAAACATAACGAATAAATAATGACTTAATCTTTTTAACATTAAATATAATACGCAGGTATGTTTATTTAAAAATTGCATAGAGGTAGTTAGAATCATTTCAATAAATTTATAATAACCAGAAATTAAACATCCAAATGGAAACAACTGACAATCAAAACTACCCTGCTAATACTCCTAAAACATGTAATAATTTTTTAACATTTATTTTTTCAAAAAATTACTTTAAAGCCTTTGTCTTCTTACTCACTATCTCGTTTTCAGGCTGTGCAGATGATGATAAACAGGATGATGAAGTGCCGGGTGAAAAGTACACACTTGTGGTTCATAATGGTACAGGAAGCGGTACTTATTCTGAAGGCGAAACAGTCTCTATTATTGCTAATACACCTGAAGAAGATCAAGTTTTTGCGCAATGGGAAGGAGACTCGGAAGTTCTGTCATACGTTACTTCATCAGAAACTACATTTGAAATGCCCGCACAGGACATTGAACTTACGGCTACATATGAAGAATCAGAACCTGTTGATCCCGGTGACCTTGTGAGCATTTCGGTTAACAGGTCCGTTGACTACCAGGTCATAGACGGATTTGGATTTTTTGGCGCTCAGGACGTATGGTGGGGCAGTGCCAGCGATATGTGGAGCCAGGATTGGGGAGAGAAAGTGATTACTGACCTGGGACTCTCTATATTCAGAAATGAGTACTATCCTCCAGCTATACCTGGAGCGAACCAAGATGCAGATTGGGATAAACAAAAACCCGTTGTAGAAGGCTTAAAACAAATTGCAGACGCAAACCAGGTAGATCTAAAGTTTATATTTACTGTTTGGAGCCCTCCGGCAGACCTTAAGTGGGTGAGTGATTTTGATTGGCCTGGTGATGAAGATGCTACCCGGGGGCCCGGTGATGTTACCACCAAATATGGAGGCACTTTAAATCCTGAAAAATATTCAGAATTTGCAGATTGGATAAAAGATGGAATTGCCCTGTATAGCGATGCCGGGATTGACCTTTATGGATTAAGTTTACAAAATGAACCGGCTTTCTCACAATATTTTAATTCATGTACTTATACGGTGCAGTGGTATGCAGATTTGCTTAAGAATGTAGTACCGGAGATTAAAACCGACTATCCTGATATACAGATTTTTGGCTCTGAAAATATGCTCGATATGGAAGGTGCGGATATTAACTGGCCATACTTCTATCATTCCGGTATTAAAGCGGATGAAGAAGCTGCTGTGAATTTAGATATTTTTGCTGTTCATGGATATAATGATGGGGTAGCACCAACAAGCGGATCCGGATTGGCTGAACGGTGGACTAATCATTTAAATGAGTTTTCCGAACCGCTTAATAAACCTACCTGGATGACTGAAACCAGCGGGTATGTTGATGACTGGAATGGAGCAGGCGATGCGCCCGGTGCACTTTCGTTGGCACAGGATATTCATGCTGCATTGTATTATGGAAATGCAAGTGCATGGGTATGGTGGCAGGGAAGCGACCTCGATGGTATTGACGAATACAGCCTTATGAGTGGAACAGAAACCGGGAAAAAGTATGCAGTATCAAAACATTTTTACAGGTATATCAGGCCTGGAGCTGTAAGGGTAATGGCTACCACAGAACAGGAGACTATTTTTATTACTGCATATGAACACACTGAAAATGATACTTTTACAATTATACTCATTAATTCTGGTGATGAAGATAAAATGGTTTTTATAGAGGGTGATAATTTACCGGAAGCTTTTATTATGTACCGTACTACTGCAGGTGAAGATAATTGTAGTCTTATAGGTGAAGTAAACTTTGGGCAGGACAATGCATTTAATATACCTGCAAATAGTGTTGTAACCTTGCAAGCAGGGGGAGATCCGCTTTAAATTATAATTTTCATAGAACCTGAATGTTCAACTTTCTGCTAACCGCATCTTACTGTTGTTTGCTAAAAACTGATTGGAAGAATGCGGTTGGCAGTTTTGTCGTTTCTTCATAAAAAATTAACATTGATAATTTTTTACAGTAAATTATTAATCGTAATATTGCGATTAAGAAATAAAAGATAAAATGGGTTTAGCTAAAACAGAAATATTTTCAGACCGGCAAAACCAGATTGCCATTTTTGCAAAAGCATTTGGACATCCGGCACGCATTGCAATTTTACAACACTTATTCAAAATGAATACTTGTGTTTGTGGAAGCCTGGTTGATGAAATAGGATTGGCTCAACCAACAATTTCTCAGCATTTAAAAGAATTAAAAAACATTGGACTGATTAAAGGTACCGTAGAAGGAACAAGTGTCTGCTATTGTATTGACACTGTAAACTGGGAGAAAATGAAAAGTATTATGAGTGAATTCCTCGATCAGGATTTACAAACTAAGGATGCATGTTGCTAAAAAAAATTAACATGATTAATCGTCATATTGCAATAAACTAATAATAAGAAATATGAAACTCTCAGAATTTAAAGGACATTTAAAAGAATTAAAACAAATTGCATTTCAATTACCTGATGGTAGTTTGGTGCCTGGTCATTTTCACGTTACAGAAGTCGGAAAAGTAACCAAACACTTCATTGATTGTGGGGGAACGGTAAGGAATGAAGAGGTAGTTAATTTTCAATTGTGGGATGCCAATGATTACGATCATAGGTTACATCCTGAAAAACTGGTTCATATTATTGAGCTTTCCGAGAAAGTATTGGAACTTACAGATTCAGAAATAGAAGTTGAATACCAGGGTCAAACGATAAGTAAGTTTGGTTTAGGCTTTAACGGGACTAATTTTCTTTTAACCACAAAACAAACAGATTGTTTGGCTAAAGATAATTGCGGGGTTCCGCAGGAAAAGAAAAAGGTTTCATTATCCCAATTAACCGAAGAAACAACCTCTTGTGCCCCGGGTTCCGGATGCTGTTAAACTAACTAATAATCAACCGTATTTATAAAAATGACACAAACAAACACCTTACTTTTTCCTGAAATTATAAAGGTAGCAGACACATTAAATTTTAAAACAATTACACAGGAACGCAAAGCGATTTTACAACCATTGGTTGATTATATCCAACTTAAAGTTAAAAACAGACAAGAAGTTAGTCTAAACTTCATTTGCACCCACAATTCCAGGAGAAGTCACCTTTCCCAGGTATGGGCACAGACAGCAGCATATCATTACCATATCAAAAATGTATTCTGTTATTCCGGCGGAACAGAAGCTACTGCATTATTTCCCATGGTTTCAAAAACTTTAAAACTAGCTGGGTTTAATATCACAATACTATCTGAAGGCAATAATCCGGTTTATGCCATTAAATATGCAACCAATGCGTACCCTGTTATTGGGTTTTCAAAAAAATATGATGATGACTTTAATCCGCAGTCAGAATTTGCAGCCATAATGACCTGTTCACAGGCCGATGCAGGTTGCCCTTTTATACCTGGAGCAGAAAAACGAATTCCAATTACTTTTGAAGATCCCAAGGCTTTTGATGGAACCCCGCAACAATCTGAAAAATACAAAGAAAGAAGTATTCAGATTGCTACCGAAATGTTTTATGTTTTTTCACAAATAAAATACTAGTATGGCAATCAAAAAGAAGTTAGGTTTCCTGAACAGCTATCTTACCTTATGGATATTTTTAGCGATGCTTATTGGCGTTGCCATAGGAAATATATTTCCCTCATTTCCCTCTTTAATAGATTCATATAGTAGCGGAACTACGAATATTCCCATCGCCATTGGATTAATTTCAATGATGTACCCTCCCTTAGCTAAAGTGAATTATGCACTCTTACCAAAAGTGTTTAAAAACGTAAAGGTTTTATCTATTTCATTAGTATTGAACTGGATTATCGGGCCTGTGTTGATGTTTATATTAGCCATTACATTTCTGCAGGATTATCCTGAGTATATGGTAGGGTTGATCCTTATAGGCTTGGCACGATGTATTGCAATGGTTTTGGTGTGGAATGACCTGGCAGAAGGAAGCAGTGAGTATGGAGCGGGGTTGGTTGCTTTAAACAGCATCTTTCAGGTGTTCGCATATAGCTTCTATGCATGGATTTTTATAACGGTCCTCCCTCCTTATTTTGGGTTTGAAGGGGCAATAGTAGACATTTCTATTGTGACTATCGCAGAAAGTGTTGCTATCTATTTGGGAATACCGTTTATGTTGGGAATTTTAAGCAGACTTATACTTGTAAAACTAAAAGGGGAGGAGTGGTATTCTCAAAAGTTCATACCGGCGGTTTCCCCAATAACACTTATTGCCTTATTATTTACCATTGTAGTAATGTTTTCCCTTAAAGGTGAAATGATTATAGAAATCCCAATGGATGTAGTAGTAATTGCCATACCATTACTTATTTATTTTGTTCTTATGTTCTTTATAGGCTTTTTTATAAGCAAAGCAATGGGTACGGATTATGATAAAAATGCAGCCATTGCATTTACAGCCGCAGGAAACAATTTTGAATTGGCCATAGCTGTTGCCATTGCAGTATTCGGACTTAACTCCGGACAGGCATTTGCCGGCGTTATTGGTCCGCTTGTAGAAGTTCCGGCGTTGATTCTTTTAGTAAGGGTTTCTTTTTGGCTAAAGAAGAAGTGTTATTAACTTTATGTGCTACTATTGAGATGCCCCCTAAGTAATCCGTTTAAATATTTACAAAGTGTTAAAAAGCATCATAGAGACAGATTCATCGAAAACTACCATCATTATACGTTTGATTGTAGGGGTTGTTTTTCTTTCTGAAGGGATTCAGAAATTTTTATTTCCAGAAAACAGGGGATCAGGTCGTTTTTATGAAATAGGATTGCCTTTTCCGGATTTTTTAGGTGACTTTGTAGGTTCCGTAGAAATTATTTGCGGTATACTGGTATTACTTGGGTTTATGACGAGATTAGCAAGTATACCTTTATTGGTTGTTATGGTGGTTGCATTTTCAACAACAAAAGTAGAAATACTGATAAGCAAAGGTTTTTGGGAAATGATGCATGCCAGTAGGACTGACTGGTCAATGCTTCTCGGTAGCTTATTTTTACTAATAAAAGGTGGGGGCAGATGGTCCTTAGACAAAAAATTGTGTAAAAATGAGTGAAGACAACAGACTGGTTGAACTGGCTAAAGTTTTCTTTAAACTGGGGTTTATTGCTTTTGGTGGGCCTGCTGCTCATATTGCTATGATGGAAGATGAGGTTGTTACAAAAAGAAAATGGATGACCCGTCAGCATTTCCTTGATTTAGTAGGCGCTACAAACTTAATACCAGGACCTAATTCTACAGAAATGACCATGCATTGTGGCCATGAACGGGCAGGGTGGAAAGGACTTTTTGTGGCGGGGATTTGTTTTATTTTTCCGGCCGTTGTTTTAACAGGTGTTTTAGCATATTTGTATGTAGAGTATGGCACAATCCCACAAATAGAACCTTTTTTATATGGAATTAAACCCGCAGTTATTGCCATTATACTTTCGGCTATTTATAAACTTGGAGGTAAAGCATTAAAAAACTGGCAATTGGGCATCATTGGAGTTACTGTTGTAGTCGCCTCATTTTTTGGAGTTAATGAAATTACAGCAATCCTGGCAGCCGGTATTGTTGGCCTGATATGGTTTGGATTACCAGCTGTTTTTAAGAATACAGACATTAAAAATATCACACCTTTTGTATTATTATCAAGCAGTAGTGCTGTAATTAACACCGTTTCCAACACAAAATTATTTTTAGTTTTCTTGAAAGTGGGAGCAGTGTTATTTGGGAGTGGTTATGTACTGGTAGCTTACCTGGATGCAGAATTGGTTGAAAAATTAGGTTGGCTCACAAAATCTCAGTTATTAGATGCTATTGCCATAGGACAATTTACCCCCGGCCCGGTTTTATCAACTGCTACATTCGTAGGATATCAGATAAATGGGTTCTGGGGAGCTATAGCTGCCACATCGGGAATCTTTTTACCTTCTTTTTTCTTTGTCCTGTTATTAAATCCTATCGTTCCAAAGTTGAGAAAATCTAAATTGGCAGCCGGTTTTTTAGACGCCGTAAACATTGGTGCAGTAGGTGTTATGATAGCTGTTACATTTAGATTAGGAGAAGAAATTCTTATAGATTGGAGAATGTGGGTAATTGCAATTTTGAGCATTCTTGTTACATTTTTATATAAAAAAATAAGTGCACTGTGGATTGTATTAGGTGGAGCAATATTGGGCTATCTGTTATATTTAATTTAGGTTTCCATCCGAAGTGAAGATGTGCTCAACCTCCCATATACTGTTAACCGGAACTAAAAACCACTTTATACCTGATCAACAATCAAAACATTGAATTAAATTTTCATTTAATTCAACATCTTCCGAACCTTTAAGAGGCTCTTGTAACACTTCTTTTTCATCCAACACTTCTTTAAACCTTTTTGCATAATCCTTTAAATCATTTCTCCTGATTTTAATTTTGGTGGTAATTTCTTCCCCATCCAAATTATAAATGGATACAGGCCAAATCTTGAGTGCCTTGTCAATAGCTTCATTAGTGAGATGCTGTTGTATATACTCAGCTTCCTCAAGAAAAATTTCTAAAGGCACAGATTGAAGAAAATATACGTCAAAAGGCATGACCAATCCCGGTAAATAATCGATTTCTTTATGAAAAGGCCTGAGCTCGGGTGTAATGTTTTGATTTGAAATAATGGTAGGTACCAATCCACTTATTTTAAAAAATGCATTATCCCTGTCTCCCGGTAGCGGGATCGCATGGTAATTATCGTCTTTTTTCTGAATAACCCATCCCCATTGCTTTGCATGACGGTCCCAGTCACCAATCAATATGTCAAATAAACGAGCTCTGACCAGTGCACGTTTATCAACAGATACTTTATCACCATGTTTCTTTTTAAGTTTTTGTAAATTATCTGTATCTATAATTTCATCTACATTTTTGTAAACTGTCCAGTTCTCCTTTCCTTTAGTTTCATATTCCAGAAGATAAAGCCTGTTCCCGTATTTTTCATTGTATTTATCTAATGTAGATTGTTCCGGCACAAACACAATCTCCGGATACGTATGGAGTACGTTAATTTCCTCTGCAAGAGCTGCAACAACTACAGCAGCATAGGGATGTTGTGCAGACACACCATCTATGACTATATTTTCTATACCCAGAGTACGTGCAAACTCTGGCACTAAGGGTTTGGGGTCTTTATTAATACTTCGTAAAGTATATACAACATCATTGTCTGCCTTAAGCCTTAAAGAATGGGTTTGTTTTCCGCCTCCTTCTTTAATAATTTTCATTCCACCCTTAAGAGTGTCCAGAAAAACCACAGGCACTTTAATAGGTGTGGACCATGCTTTCCTGTAGTTCTCTCCCTGCATTAATTTCTTAAGGTTGTTTCCCTCATATAAAGTACTTGCAGCAATTTGAATTGAATCATGTTCCTTAAAATCAACATCAGAAAGGTCTTCTATGCCCTCTATTTCATAAGTTTTAAGCTCTTTGACAGGTCCTGAAACGGAAATATAAATAAGACCTATAAAAAGAATAAGAACAATACCGATAAAGAGTAAAATTTTTTTCATAAACATTTTATATCCAAACTAATTTTTTAAAAACTTTTATTTTATTAAAAATAATAAATATAATGAGCCTATATTATCAGAGAAAAGATGAGTTTTGCCCTTAAAAGAATAAAAAACTAACTAAAGGCCAAGATTTTGTAAGGCTAATATATAAACCCTACTTTTGTAAGATATTAATAAGAAATATCAAATTATGAGTAAAGTAAAAGAGAATGACACTGTAAAAGTTCATTACACTGGAAAACTAAACAACGGACAAGTTTTTGATAGTTCACTTAACAGGGAGCCATTAGAAGTGAAATTAGGACAGGGTAGCCTTATTCCCGGTTTTGAAAAAGAACTGATAGATATGGCCATAAATGAAAAGAAAACAGTTACCATACCAAAAGAAGAAGCATATGGTGATGTTAAAAAAGAATTATTTCAGTCGGTTAAAAAAGAACAATTACCTGAAAATATTAAGCCTGAAGTTGGGATGGGTCTTGTAGCTTCCACTCCCGATGGATCTGAGCAGCAAGTAATAATCGTTGATGTAAAAGAGGATCACATTGTTTTAGATGCCAATCATCCGTTGGCCGGACAGGATCTGGTTTTCGAATTGGAACTGGTTGACATCAAATAACATACATTTATAATATTAATGTAAATATTTAAATTGCCCGACTCCAAAGTTGGGTAATTTTTTTGACTTCTGATTGAAGAAAAGGAACAAAAAACCATCTTAACAGCTTTAACGAATCTATTTCATTCCCCACCAAAGAGTTCCTTATCTTTGCGGAAATTAATTTTATGTCAAACCAATTTTCCGAGTTAGGAATTATAGAGCCCCTTCAAAAAAGTTTAGCAGACTTACAGATAGTATCTCCAACTGATATACAGAAAAAAGCAATACCGGTTTTACTTCAGCAAAAGGATGACTTTGTGGGCCTTGCTAAGACAGGTACCGGAAAAACAGCCGCTTTTGGTTTACCATTATTGCAGTTAATTGATATGGAGAACGCAACTATTCAAGCGGTTATAATAGCTCCTACAAGAGAATTGGGTCAACAGATTTACACAAATTTGGTAGCTTTTGCTAAATATCTTCCTGACGTATCAATTGTATCAATTTGTGGAGGCACCCCAATTAAACCTCAAATAGAGCAACTAACAAATGTTGCCCATATAGTAATAGCAACTCCCGGACGATTGATCGACCTAATCAAAAGAAAAGCCATCAACATAAGCAATGCCAAATATTTAGTATTGGATGAAGCAGATGAAATGGTGACTTCCCTGAAAGAAGGTTTGGATGAGATTATAGGAGAGTTGCCAAAAAACAGGAGAACATTCTTGTTTACAGCTACTATGCCCGGTACCATTAAGCAGCTTATTCAGAATTACATGTCCAAACATGTAGTTCAAGTAAGCCTGGATATGGAAACTGTTGGTCACCAGGGAATAGACCATCAATATGTAGTGGTAGATCCTATTGAAAAACTGGAGGTACTCATGCACTTTCTGAATTCGAGAGAAGGGGAACGTGGAATCATTTTTTGCAAAACTAAAGCAGCCGTGAATAAGCTGGCTAAAAACCTGGCTATAAACAAATTCTCTTCAGGGGCTTTGCACGGAAGTTTGGCACAACCAATACGGGATCGTATTATGGGCCAGTTCAGGGAAGGATACATAAAGATATTAGTAGCTACCGACCTCGCTGCACGTGGTATAGATGTAAAGGAAATCTCATTTGTGGTAAATTATCATTTACCGGATGTATATGAAACCTATGTCCACCGGAGTGGAAGAACCGCAAGAGCAGGAGCCACGGGATTTTCACTTACAGTACTACAGGAAGAAGAAGTGGCAGAATTGTCAGATTTTGAAAGGGAATTAGGAATTTCTTTTAAAACATTTAAAAAAGCAGATACACAAAGTATTGAAGAAAATAATGCCCTTCTATGGGCTAAAAGGATATTTAAGACCAAACCCAATCATACCATTCCTGCTAATTTCAGGGATAAAATACACACCGTATTTCATCATCTTACCAAGGAAGAACTCATTGATAAGGTTTTAGCAAATCACTTGGGTCAATCTGCAAATCTTTCATCAGAACCAATAGAAAAAACAAAACGGAAACAAAAGTAGTCCGTTAAAACCCTCATTATGGCAAATACCATTAAAGACCAACAGGATATTCTTGAAAAATTAAATATTCATCAACTAAACCCCATGCAGGAAGAGGCTATTTCTGTTATTGAAAAAGAAACCAATATCATTCTGCTCTCTCCAACCGGCACCGGTAAAACATTAGCCTTTTTATTGCCCCTTATCAATATGCTCGATCCTGAATCTACCGAGGTGCAAGCATTAATTTTGGTGCCTTCAAGGGAACTTGCCATACAGATAGAACAAGTAGTACGTAATATGGGATCTGGTTATAAAGTAAATGCTGTGTATGGTGGCAGGTCTATGGCTAAAGATAAAATTGAATTAAAACACCCCCCGGCCATCCTTATTGGCACCCCGGGAAGAATAGCCGATCATTTTGATAATGAACGCTTTTCTACCAACTATATAAAAACCCTGGTGCTGGATGAATTCGATAAATCCCTGGAGGTAGGTTTTGAAGAAGAAATGAAGCATATACTCGGTTTGTTACCCAATCTGAACAAGCGCATACTTACTTCTGCAACACGAAAAGTAAATATACCCGGGTTTGTACGCCTCTCGCAGCCAGTTGTTGTCGATTATTTACAGGAAAATACTCCTAAACTAACCTTGAAAACGGTCGTTTCACCTTCAAAAAACAAATTGCCTACACTTTTGGATTTACTAAATCACCTGGGAAACCAACCCGGTATTATCTTTTGTAACCTGAAGGAAAGCATTCAGGAAGTGAGTATTTTTTTAGAAAGAAACAACATCAGTCATGGCTGTTTTCATGGAGATATGGAACAAAAAGACAGGGAACGTTCCCTGATTAAGTTCAGAAATGGTACCTACCAGGTTATTGTGGCTACCGATTTGGCTGCGAGGGGTATTGATATTCCTGAAATGAAGTTTATAGTCCATTATCAACTCCCTTTTAAAAGCGATGAATTCACGCATAGAAACGGGAGGACAGCAAGGGTAAATGCCAAAGGAACTGCTTATATACTTAAATGGGAAAAAGAAACTTTACCGGATTTTATTAAAAATGCCCCTGTTGAAAATATTTCTAAAGAAACTATACGTAAACCACAATACTGGGAAACCTTATTTATTTCAGGCGGCAGAAAAGACAAAATTTCCAAAGGTGATATTGCCGGCTTATTTTTTAAGCAAGGAAATATTACGCAAGACCAATTAGGTGTTATAGAATTAAAACAAGACTGTACTTTTGTAGCTGTACCTGTTTCTATAGCCACCCAATTGGTAGAAATTTTGAATAACACCCGTTTAAAAAAGAAAAAAGTAAGGGTTAGTATTATCTGATTTTTAACCATAACACCGATACCATGCAATCTTTTGATGATTTTAAAATTTCAAACCAATTACGAAATGCAATAGCAGATCTGGGCTTTGAAAAGCCAACACCCATACAAGCGGAAGCATTTCCTGTTATCTTATCAGGAAAAGATGTAGTAGGTATCGCTCAAACAGGCACAGGCAAGACTTTTGCCTATATGCTGCCTATACTTCAGAATCTAACATTTTCTAAAGAAATTCATCCCAGGGTATTGGTATTGGTTCCTACCCGTGAACTGGTTTTACAAGTGGTTGAAGAAATTGAAAAATTTGGAAAATATTCATCTGTCCGTGTATTGGGAGTATATGGCGGTACAAATATTAATAAACAAAAGGAAGCTGCAGCGCAAGGAGCAGACATCATAGTGGCCACGCCGGGGCGATTATATGACCTGGTTTTAAGCAGGGCTCTACAATTAAAATCCGTTAAAAAATTAGTGATTGATGAAGTAGATGTAATGCTGGATCTGGGGTTTAGGTTTCAACTCACTAATTTATTCGACCTGTTACCGGAGCGCAGGCAGAACATTATGTTTTCAGCTACAATGACTGATGAGATAGAAGAACTTATAAATAGTTTTTTTAAGGGTGCCCAAAAAATTTCTGTGGCATTAAGCGGTACACCACTCCATAATATCTCACAGTTCAGTTATGCAGTTCCAAATTTTTACACGAAGGTAAACTTGTTGGTGCATTTGCTAAAGGACAACAAAACTTACAACAAAGTATTGGTTTTTGTGTCAAATAAAAAAAGCGCTGACCGACTATTCGAGGTTTTAGATGATTTTTACGGAGATGAGATATGCGTTATTCATTCTAACAAAACCCAGAATTACAGGATACGCTCCATTAAACAATTTGACGAAGGAAAAAACAGGATACTGGTCACTACAGATGTAATGGCGCGGGGGTTAGACCTTGATAAAATTTCCCATGTTGTTAATTTTGACACACCTTCTTTCCCTGAAAATTACATGCACCGTATTGGTAGAACCGGAAGGGCTGAGAAGGAGGGAACTTCCCTTTTATTTTATACCGAAAAAGAAGAAGCTGCCAGAGATGCTATTGAAGCATTAATGGAATTTAAAATTCCGGAGGAAGTCATGCCATCTGAAATACAAATATCTACAAAATTAACCCCTGAAGAGCAACCTGTAGTTAATGAGCCCAACAATCCAAATAAGCAAGCGGGTGAAGTCCCGGGCTCAGGGTTTCATGAAAAAAAAGAAAAAAACAAGAAAGTAAATCAGGGTGGTTCATACAAACGTATTATAAAAACCAAATATAAAAAGCCAAAAACAAGGGGAGATAAAAATTATAATACCCGTAATAAAAAGAAATAATTGTAAAAAAGATTATATTGAACAAGCTATTGATTTCCCTATTCTGGTAAAAAAAAACTCCCTTCTCATTTGGAGAAAGGAGTGAATATTTTAGTTCTTACTGCTAGTATTTATAAGCGTCTGCCTGTAATCAATTTGTAAAGAATTAAAATTACAGCAATGACAAGAAGAATATGAAGTATGCTCCCTACACCGGGAAAAGCAAAATATCCAACGAGCCAACCAATTACTAGTATTACTACAATTAGCCATACAATGTCTCTCATAATTTTTGGTTTTTAAGTTATTTTAACAATTTAGTAAGATTTAATGGTCCAATGCGTACTCTAATGCTTTGATTATTAACTTATTTGAATTAAGTAATAAAATATTTTATAAAATGAAAGAAAATTATATTAGAATCATCATCATTCACCGTAGGTAATCAATAATTCTTAAAAAAAATAATAACTTACGGACTTATTAAAAATTACTTTTGTAATATGAAAAATTACTTTTTAGCACTTTTACTTTTAGTTTCTACTTTATATTGTGAAGCACAAACAATTGACTTGTTTAATGGTAAAAATTTAGATGGATGGCATATTGATGTTCCTCAAATGGACAATAATCCGGATGCAGCCAATCCATTCATAGTAAGGGAGGGAAAGCTGGTTAGTCTCAGCGCTCCGGAAGGACATATCATAACGGATAATACTTATGAAAACTTTCGTTTGAACATAGAATACCGGTTTACAAAAGAACCCGGCAATTGTGGTGTGCTCGTGTATGTTTCAACTCCAAGGGCTTTATATAAAATGTTCCCGAAATCTATTGAAGTGCAACTTATGCACGAAAACGCCGGCGATTTTTGGTGCATAGAGGAAGATATTACCACAGACAATATGGTTGAGCGAAGGGGACCAAAAGAAGAGTGGGGAATCACCGATGGTAAAAAACGCAGGATCAAAAACCTTACTGACGGATCAGAAAATCCTGTGGGAGAGTGGAATACCATGATTATTGAATGTATTCAGAACGAAATTAAAGTTTGGGTAAATGACGATCTTGTTAATCATGGCTATAATGCAACCGCCAGTAGCGGACAAATTGCATTGCAGGCTGAAGGTTCCGAGGTAGAATTCAGAAAAGTAAAATTAACACCTATTAAGTCCTTAAGCGGTTCATGAATGATAAAATTAAAACTATCGTAGAGTGTTTAAAATAATAGTATAGATACGTGTGGTATTTTATGGATTTCAGATCTTTTTTATTAATTTTATATAAACGAGAATCCTGAAACGAAGTAAAACAATGTAGCTATGAATGTATCTAAAAGATTAGAAAGAGCCGTTAATAAACTTTATGTTGCTTTTCATAACAACCAACTAAATCCTGAATGTTGCAAGCATTGTGCTGTTGGTAACATTTGCAATAACACGGATTCATGGAAGCATTTAACGGACATACATGGCTCGTTAATTTTGAATTATGTAGGAAGGGTTCATGAAAGTCTGGGAAGAAAACTCTATGGTTATTCACCAATGGAAATTCTGCAAATAGAAGCTACTTTTCTCTGGGGGTGCGGGTATACCCTTCCCCTGAATCAAGATTCTAAAAAACCTTCTGATCCTACTTCTAAAGAAACTTTATTCAATGGACTTTGTGCGGTGGTGGAGTATTTATGTAAACTGGATGGAGTGAGCAACGTAATGGATTACTCCAAGCTGTTTGAATATACGAATAAGGCTGAAAATAAAGAAGTTGTTTTATCAACCCATTAAATTCAGCCAGTTAGTTATTAATTGTAAATCCTAAATTCAGTTAAAGCGGCCTGCGGCCTGAAATGATATTGTAAAGGATTACTATAATAGCAATAACAATAAGGATATGTATTAAACTACCTGTACCAATCCCTGGAATTACATCCAAAAGGCCCAGGAGCCATACGATGATACAAATTACTGCGACTAACCAAAGAAGGCCTCTCATATTTAATTGTTTTAAATTAGTTCTACTAAAAATACCAAAAAAATAGAAGATGAGCAAGAATTTATATCTGCAGTCATTTTCAATCTTCTTTTAGAACCATTAATTTTTTCAATTAAGTCTATCGAAGGTTTACTATATGATTAATTTTCAACAGTCATTAAAATAATTAAGAATGAAAAAGTATATAATATTTGTTGTAACCACTTCAGCATTGGTATTCTTTAATTGCGGGCCATCGCAAAAAACAAACTCTACCGATAACTGGATATTAAATAATTTAATTACTGACCAAACTTTTGAAATTGAATCAAGGTGGGCTCAACCCATGACTACAAATGCGTATAATCAGGCAGTCAATGGCTTGTTACCACCCGGAAGTACAACCGGACAGATAAACCTGATGGGAAATGCCAATTACTTAAAGATGGTAAAAGATAGTGTATCTGCTTTTTTACCTTATTTTGGAGAACGTCAGATGGGAGGAAAGTATGGTGGTGCAAATGGAGGGATCGAATTTGCAGGTGTTCCAAAAGACCTCAACATAACATCTACCGAAAAGAATGGATACAATATACAATTCACCATAAACGATAAAGAAAATCACTCCGAAAATTACAAAGTCTATATACAAATATTTCAGGACCTGAACGCAAATATGGTTATAAGTAGTTCACAGCGTTTAAGTATCCGGTACAGGGGAGTTGCAATGCCTTTACAGAAATAGATATTAGACATGAGTGGCATGAAAGGGGATTTATAAGGCTGATTTTTTTATAGTTATAGACATTTTGTCGTATTTATTTAGTACATTTGTCTTATAATTTAATATAAGACCCATGAAAAAAGCTGGCATCCCAAATCCTGAAAAAGAAAATGTAGCAACTAAAGGCTCTGAAATCAAGTTACTGGGCAGGATTGTTAGTGGAGGAGGAGAAGAAGGTGTAGAGGAAACTAAACCAGCTTACAAAAGAAAGGTTCAGGCACGTCAGAAAACAGTTAGGTTTGTTACCGATCCCCGCGATGACCGGAATTTTAACAAATTAATAGAAACTTCAAGAACAGGTTTAAAATATCCGGAATTTAAGCTCGCTATGGATGAAATTGAATTAACAAATAATGTGTGGGCCAACATCATCAACGTAAACCCAAGAACATTTTCCAGGATAAAAACAGATCAAAAAACATTAAATACCCCACAAACAGAAAAAGTAATACAGTTGGTTATACTTTATGAAAAGGGTATCGATGTTTTTGGAGATAAAGAAAAGTTCATAAAATGGCTCAACAGGGAAAGAATTCCATTGGGTGGTATTAAACCTATTGAAATTCTCGATACCATACAAGGTATGAAAGTACTCGAAAATGAACTGGGCAGAATAGAACACGGTATATTTGCATAATGAAACTATACAGGTTTTCCAGTGAAAAGTACTCAAAATCCCTGGATGGCGAAGGTGCTAAAATGTATGGTGGCAGGTGGAATTCTAAAGGGGTTCCTGTTATCTATACTTCAAATTGTCTTAGTACTGCTATGCTGGAAAAATTAATTCACATAGAGGCTGATATTTGTCCACCCATGAAATTGATCACTTATGAATTACCGGACAATGTATCTGTCAAACGGTACAACATAAAAGATCTTAAGAAAATATGGAATGTTTCACCACACGATGAGTATACGCAACTTATAGGTGATCGTTTTGTGAATGAAAACAAATATTTAATCCTTGATGTTCCGTCTGCAATAGCTCCTTTGGACCGGAATATAATCCTTAATCCAAATCATCGGGAGATCAAGGAAATTTCAATCTTTAAAATCGAAGATTTTACTTTTGACCCCCGTTTTTTTAAACCCCTTTATTGAAGCCCGGTTTATCTTATGATATTAGCTAAAGAATTTAATTAAAGTCTTCTTCAAAACAATTTTTTAAAGCTAATACAATCTTAACAATTTCGAGTAAACCCAATTTGTTATAGTTTCATACAGAGTATTAATTTTTTTCTTAGCACCCCATAAATTTTTGTAATTTGCTGTCAAATTAAAACGAATCAAACTCTAAACTAACAATGAATTTAAGTTATATAAAACAAATTTTAATTACTTCAGTTTTTCTTCTTATTACAAGTATTTCCTATTCTCAAATAAAACTCCCGGAACTTATCAGTGATGGTATTGTGCTTCAGCGTGATTCTAAAACCAATGTTTGGGGTTGGGCATCACCGGGTGAAAATATTACGCTTACTTTTAGAGGTAAAAAATATACAACAAAGACCGATGAAAACGGTAACTGGGAAATCTCATTAAAACCCCAAAAAGCAGGTGGGCCATACACCATGACTTTTTCCGGTAAAAATGAAATAACCATACAAAATGTACTGTTTGGCGATGTTTGGCTATGTACCGGACAGTCCAATATGGTTTTACCGATGGAAAGGGTAAAAGAAAAATATCCTGATGAAGTTGGCAATGCAAATTATCCGGAAATTCGGAATTTTTTTATTTCAACAACTACCAGTTTAACAGGCCCAAACAAGGATTTACCGAAAGGAGAATGGAAGTTAGCTACCTCAGAAGGTATTATGGGTTTTTCAGCTACGGCATATTTTTTTGCGAAAGACATTTATGAAAAATATAAAATACCCATAGGTATTATCAATGCCAGTGTAGGAGGTACACCTATTGAATCATGGATTAGTGAAGAAGGCTTCAAAACGTTTCCAAAAGAATGGGAAATTATACAGAAAAATAAGGATACGGCTTATATAAATTCTTTAACAGGAAATGGTTCCGGAAGCAATAATCAGAAAGAAACGGACAAAGGTTTAACTGACGATATTAAGTGGTATGAAAATGAATACACCCCTAAAGGATGGCGCAATATTAATATCCCGGGATTTTGGGAAGACCAGGGATTGCGTGACCTGAATGGTGTAGTATGGTACAGGAAAGAAATTGATATCCCCGCATCAATGGCCGGAACCCCAGCAAAATTGTTTATGGGTAGGATTGTAGATGCTGATTTCATTTATGTAAACGGCACTAAAGTGGGAAATATTACGTATCAATACCCCCCAAGGCGATATGAGATCCCAAAAGGCTTACTTAAAGAGGGCAAAAATACAATTGTTATGAGGGTGTTGAATTATTCGGGAAAAGGTGGTTTTGTGCCTGATAAACCTTATAACCTTGTTGGTAACGGACAAACCATAGACCTGAAGGGCACCTGGCAATACAAAGTAGGAGATGTGTTTAAACCTTTCTCAGGCGGTGACGGACGAAATTTTTCTGCTCAGAATCAACCTGCTTCTTTATACAACGCCATGGTAGCTCCGGTAACAAAAGCTAAAATTAAAGGTATTCTCTGGTACCAGGGTGAATCCAACAGCGGTAACCCACTTCCTTACTATGATTATCTACCGGCTTTAATAAAAGACTGGAGAAGCCAGTTTAACCAGGGAGAACTGCCCTTTTTGTATGTTCAGCTGGTCAACTTTATGGATGTGGATTATTTACCAGTTGAAAACAGCAATTGGGCGGAACTCAGAAATGCCCAGTTAAAGGCTTTGTCCGTTCCCAATACTGCAATGGCAGTTGGAATTGATTTGGGGGAATGGAACGATATTCATCCGTTAGATAAAGAAAATGTGGGTAAACGCCTGGCATTAGGTGCATTAAAACTCGCTTATGGAGAGAAGATCGTACATTCGGGGCCAATTTATAAGTCAAGTTACATTGATGGTGATAAAATTGTCATCAATTTTGACCATATTGGGGGTGGACTTATAAGTTCAGATGGAGAAAAATTACGCCGGTTTGAAATTGCAGGAGCTGATAAAAACTTTGTTTGGGCAGATGCCCGTATTGAAGGAAATACGGTTGTTGTGAAAGCGGAAAGCGTAAAGCATCCTGAATTTGTAAGATATGCCTGGGCCGATAATCCCGTGGATGCCAACCTGTATAACAAAGAAGGTTTACCTGCTTCCCCATTCAGGAATTATGAACCATCAGAACTGAATTACAAACCGTGGCAGGGTAAAAAGGCAGCCGTAGTGCTTACGTATGATGATGCTTTAAATGTACATTTAGATAACGCTGTTCCGCTATTGGATTCCCTAAACCTCAAGGGCACTTTTTATCTGACAACTTTTGCCGACGGATTTAAAGATCGAATCAAAGCCTGGAAAAGAGTATCGGAAAACGGACATGAACTGGGTAACCATACTTTATTTCATCCGTGTGACGGATCTAAGCCGGGAAGGGAATGGGTAGATGAGAACTATGATATGAGCTCTTATTCCTTAAAAAGAATGTTAGATGAAATACAGATGACGAATGTAGTGCTGGAAACACTTGATGGAACTACCGAACGTACATTTGCATTTACCTGTGGTGATATGAAAATAGGAGAAGCGTCTTTTACAGAACAATTAAAGGAAGATTTTATAGGTGCAAGGGCTGTACGACACGAAATGCACCCGATAGAGGAAGTAGATGTTTATAATATTGACAGTTATATGATTAATGGAGAAACAGGAGAAGAAATGATACAAATGGTCAAAAAAGCAATGGAATCTGAATCTTTACTTGTTTTTCTATTCCATGGGGTAGGGGGAGAACATTCTTTGAATGTATCGCTGGAAGCACATCGTGAACTGTTACAGTATTTACATGATAATCAACATGAAATCTGGGTTACAACCATGAAAGATGCTGTGAAAAATATCAATGTCAATCAACATTAGAATATTGGTGGCTTCGAGAGCCTCAGCCACCAACCTGTAAGTTGACTTTCAGGCCTTTAAACTACTCTAAAGTTTCCTGTAACCACTCACTGGCAAGTCCGGGCCATTTTTCAGCAGCGGGATTTCCTTTTCGGAGTCCATAACCGTGTCCGCCAGATTCAGACAAATACATTTTAAAAGGGGCGTTTACTGTTAACAACACCTCACGAAGATCGTAAAAACCTTCAACTAAAAAATCATCCAAAGTGCCAAAAAGAAAAAGCGGGGGCATCTCTTTATGAAATTTTATTGAGGGAGTTTGGGTCATATTCTCATTTTTTCTGTAAGCGGGGTATAGTAAGACTGCAAAATCAGGGCGACAGCTTTCAGCATCAAAAGCATCTATCTCAGTATAACTCGGTTTTAAATAATTTGAAGCAGCCAAAAGCGCCAAATTACCACCGGCAGAAAACCCCATTACCCCAACTTTATCGGCATCCAAACCATAATTATCACACCTGCTACGTACCATTCTTATTGCTCTTTGCATATCATTCAGGGCTCCCAGCCTGTTATCCGGGGTACGATATTCTAGCACAAAAGCGGTAAACCCTAAGGTATTTAGCCATTTGGCAATTTCATACCCCTCAATATTGATTGCCAGGTATTGATATCCGCCGCCGGGTGCAATAATGATGGCAGATTTGTTATTGATGGAATCTGCAGGCTTAAATACGGTCAGCGATGGATTCGTTATATTGGTAATCCGAACCACGTTCCTGCTGGTATCCGGGGTTTGTACCGGCCTGCTTTTTATTCCAGCTTCATTAGGCACTTTATCAGGCCATAGATACAACGTATCCCGGGTTTGCGGCCATAGTAAGTGATTACAAAGCAAAAATATCCACAGATAATTAAATTTCATGGTTATGTATGGATTAACTAAGGTTGAGACGGTTCATATCCTAAAAATTTATTAGCCCAGGGAATAAAATATTTCATATTGGGCCAGTCTGTATGTCCGCCATCATGTTGCCGCCACGCTAAATGTCCGTTGAGCATATCTGTATTATATGGAGGCATTTCTTCTTTTAGATAGTCATTGGAAACCCCCAGGTCCGTCGCACCCAGTAATTTATAAACCGATCCCGCGGCTACAGTTGCCATATAGCTTCCTTTTTGATCCAACCAAAGTGCATCTCCCTGTTCCGGAATTCCATAACTTATAAAAACAGGGCGTGGGGCACAAAGAGCAATGAGTTGATGAGAGTCTACCGGCAGGTCACAACCTGTTTTTTTACCAAAATCGGACTCTTCAGCTGCATACTTTATGTAATTTCCGGCCATCCAGTGACTTTGCCCTGATCCGGAGAGGTTCTCAACAGCTTCACCAAATACACGCCTGTGTAAGGCAGCTCCACCTTTACCTGAAGAGCCAATTAATCCTGTAGTAAAACTTTCTTCAAAAGCCAGGGTTACCAAAGCTGCTTTTCCATATCGGGAGACCCCTTCAATACCAACTTTTTTGGCATCCACCAGTTCATCTGTTTCCAGGTAATCGAGTGCGCGTGCAGCTCCCCATGCCCAGGCACGCAATGCTCCCCAATCATCCGGTTTTCGCGGTTTTCCTTTATTTACCAATCCTATGATTCCGCTTAATAATCCGGCTGAATTATCAGCCTGGATACTGGAAGGGTCAATAGTTACATATCCCCAGCCTGCAGCCAGCAACTGTTCCGTTGACGGAAGGTCGCCCTCAGGTAGTGGTTCAAAAAAGTTAGGGGCCGGTAACCTGGTTACAGGGCTATATGCCGGATATTTATCAAATATTTCTTTTATTTTCGGATCGTGCTTGATCATCATTTCTTTAAATGAAGCATTCAGAGTCTCCATATCTTTTGATGAGGGTTGAGCAGGTGCAGGAAAAGAGGGTCGGCCAAACATCATCAGTACCGGAACAGGTCCCTTTACATTTGTGGGGACCACGAGCATCATATCAATATTCACAGTAATAGCAGGATAGCTACTGTTATCTACATGTCCGGTGAGTTTCTTCGCAATAACTGGTGTACGACGTACAAACTCCTTGTCTACAATATCAACCTCCCAGGTTACTTTAGGAACGTTTTTTGGTACCCGCCCATAAACTTCACGTTCAAAATCTTCTACAATTTCCGGGCGGCGTATTTTCCACCAGGTATTGGCATCTGTAACTTTTTTACCTTTTTTGGTAACAAGGAGTTCAGGAAGTTCAGGGCAAGGATTCGCAAGGGATTCATTATAATTCGCGGAATTTTTATCAGCAGGGTTCCCACTGCGCCCGGGCCTAAGTTGTTGGATTCCTAACTGTTTAAGCATGGTTTCCTGTACTTCATTTCCCAGTTTATTTATACTGTCTCTTTCTTCTTGTGATATAAAAAACTGTGCATTTACAGAAGAAACCGTGAATGTGCAAAACAAAATAAAGTAAAGTGATTTTCTCATTTTATTGGCTTAGGTTATGAAAGTATCTTGTTCAGTATATAAACTTATAAAAAATTATTTTTGAAAATGTTAAATGATGTCACTTGTTGATTGATTTTAACTGGAGCCTGGAGTTTTGATGGTTTCAATTTGTTTATTCGTGGAATCGTGTTCGTCTGGAATCTCTTCTCTATTTTCTCTTCTCTATTTTCACTATCGGTCATCACACTAACTCGTTATCCGAAAATTGGTCACGATCATACCCTTAGTAAGCCACGAAACCCCCGTGCTCCATAGTAAGATTCTGCGCCGTTGTGATATACAAAAACATGGTTAAATCGACGGTCACAAAAAAGGGCACCACCGAGTTTTCGGATTTCAGCAGGGGTTTGTATCCAGCTCGACGTTTTGGTATCAAACTCTCCCAGTTGTTGTAACTCCTTATACTCTTGTTCAGACAAAAGTTCAATGCCCATTTCGGCAGCCATACCTATGGCGCTATGTGCAGGTTTATGCTTTTTCCTTGATTCCAGTGCTTCGGGATCGAAGCAGACACTTCTACGATCTTTAGGACTTTCTGCCGAGCAATCATAAAAAATGTATTCACCTGTCTTTTTATCCAGGCCAACCACATCGGGTTCACCGCCGGTAAGTTCCATTTCATCCAGTGACCACAGTTTGGCCGGTTTGGATTCCAGTCGAGCCTGTACATCATCCCATTTTAAACCTTTGTGACGGTTCATGTTCTTTTCAAAACGGATTTTTAATACTTTGAGTAGTTCTTGTTGTTGATCTGCTGACAACTTTTTTTTATTACTTTTCATATTATCTATATTTTTTTCGATTAAACTTGTTATGCCAACGGCAGGGTAGGTGAGCTGGGCTTTAACTTATTCAAATTTATTGATTTACAATGATTTTCCTATCCGCAGGTCGAAAATACCAGGATATGAGCGTTAGTGCTAAAAGCAATAAAGACGGTATTATTTCAGTGATGTGATGGCCTGAAAAAATATGTGAAATTGCTGCTCCTGACATAGCAAAGAAAAAACCTGCATACGCCCATTCTTTTAATAAAGGAAATTTAGGGATGAGTACAACAATAGTTCCCAAAATTTTCCAAACTCCCAGTATCGTAAGTAGGTAAACGGGATAGCCGAGCCCTGTTATACTTTCTACTTCTTCGTCCATTTTAAGTAATTGTACAATTCCGGTGGACAGCATTCCCAATGCCAACCAGATGGTGAAAATCCAGTAAATGATTTTATTTCTTTTTGTCATGATGTTGCTATTTTAGCTTGCTAACGATCTCTTGTAACCGGTTGTGTGCCATATTTAAGCCCTGGGCAAAGGGTAACTTCAGCATTTGGTCTCTGAGTGCAACGGACCTGTATATGATATGCATAATAAGTTTGCTGGTGTTGTCCGTTAGCTTTTCAAAATCCAGGAACTCAAGTTGCGCTTCAAAAGGCGTATTCTCCATTTGAAAAGTCCGGATAATTTTGAGGTTAGGAACAAATTCATGAATGACCCCATTTGCACGGAATACTACATTTCCTTGTGGGTCTGAAGTTTCAAATTCCCAGCCACCATGCTTTTTATTTTCCAGTTTCAGCACTTTTGTTCCCATCCATTGCTCAACAATGTCGGCATCTTCATATGCCTTAAAAAGTAATTCCAACGGTAAATCAAATTCCCTGGTAATGGTTAATTCCTGTCTGTCGTCTTCGGCATGAATTTTTGTTTTTTGTTCCATATTTCTATTTTTTAGGAGGGTATTTTTTCATAATGGATTCCAATTTATTAAATCGGTCATCCCACATTTTGCGAAACGGCTCAATAAAGTCTGCTATTTCTTTTATTTTCTGTGGATTTAAGTGATAGTATATTTCCCGACCGTTTTGCTCTTGTTCCAGCAATTCACATTCGGTGAGTATTTGCAAGTGCTTGGAAACTGTGGGTCTTGCAGTATTAAAATTAGAGGCTATTGCTCCTGCTGTCATGGATTGTGAAGCAACCAATACAAGTATGGTCCGCCTTGTAGGATCTGCGATGGCTTGAAAAACATCTCTTCTTAAATTCATTGCGTAGTTATTTGACTACTAATATATATGAAGTTATTTAACTACACAAATTTTTTGTTAAAAAGACATTGTGATAAGCGTAAATGTGATGAAAAAACAATACTTCAGGTTGACCCTCATAACGGGCACCACTTACTTTTTAGGAATAACTCTAAGCACTGAGCTGGATTCGAGAGCCTCAGCCACCTCTATGGTAGATCCAATAAAGTTAAACCTTTGTATAATGAATAATCCCTAATATTTATTAAAAAGCAAAATCAAGGATCAGAAAGTTATAATGAGATATATAATCTATTAGAAAGTTAACCCCACAATACATAACGTATCATGAGGTTAATTGAACATGGGTATAACCCTAGGGAAAACTGTGATTTTTACGCTTAATTAAAAACATATTGTTTCTAATCACACTCATAATTATAGTTTATTTGACCACTACCCGGCAAAATTAATGAGGTAATTTTGCCTTCATCATCAAATTCATACGTATAAATATCTTCATCACCATCGAAATTAGTACTTTTTGTAAGGTTTGTATTTTTAATTGGGTTGACTCCAAATAGCAATAAGTATGTTGTATGAAAAAAGTCCCCTGGCCGCACAAGCTCATCCAAATAATATTCGAAATGGGCTGACCCCCCATCATTATATATTTGCGTAACCATGTTACCATTACTCCATACATACGTATGAACACTGGGAGGGGAGCCGGTATAGCTGGTACGGGTTGATTTGATAATCTGCTCACCATTGTACTCATAAACTTCATTATTCCATTCTGTACCAGACTGGTTAAATTCTATACGGAGATTGACCATTTGTCCGTTTTCGTTAAATGTCATTATTTTTTTTTCCTCAAATTCACCATTGTCTAGCGTAGCCGATATTGTTTGATTGTCAGTATAAAAATAAGTTGTTTTTTTTGTTCCGTTGACAAGGGTTTTTAACCGTCCGGTTTCGTCATAAGTCATATTGATTACCAAACCACCCGAAGTACTTATTATATGACATGATGCTTCAGCCTGGGGTTCGGTTTCAGGTGGGTTATCGTCATCCTTACTACAGGAAACAACCATTATCGCAACCATAAACAAACTTATTAATTTCATTGTTTTCATTGTTAAAATTTTAAATTTTATAGTTTATATCCTATTCTTGTTTGACCAGGAAAAAAGTACCGTTAGTGCCTCCATTTGAGCCCCATGTTCCTTCCATCTCGTTGAAATCTGCATCAATATTGGCTTCAGCAGAAAACGGATAAGAGGGAGGAGAGATGTAGATGATTTCCACCTGATCCTGCATTACCTTATAAGTGCCATCGGCCTTATTTTTTTCTGTCAGGGTAATGGTATCGGAGGCAGACTCCATATCGTATACCCTTACTGTACCATCCGTCCTGAAAAGCATTCCATATCCAGGGGTAGGGGGTTCATCAAAAGTATAACTATACTTTCCCAGCCAAAACCCTTCCAGGCTTTCATTGATGGTTGGTTCGGATTCTTCAGGAGTGTTATCATCCTTACTGCACGCCAAAATTGCGGCAAACAGTACTGTTATCATCAGGGCAAACCGTATTAATTTTAATGTCTTCATTTGTATTTTTTAAAATATCAGTATTTTTATCAAAATTGGGGGTTGAATGCCCAAAAACATGTGGTTTAGGTTTTTAGTTGTTGTTAATGAGCATTCATACCCTTAATGTAGGATTGTATGTTTTCAGTTTTTTGCATCATCATCACCATCACCATCATCACCACCATCATCATCATCACCACCACCATCCTCATCCTCATCCTCATCCTCATCCTCATCATCTTCTTCTTCTACTTTTTCTACGTCAAAAAGACCACTGTCCGAAACATTTTCACCATTTCCCCATGTACCAAGTATAAAACCCTCCTCAGTATCCACATTTCCTTCAAAAGAATTGAATTCTACTTCACCCCAATGATAAGTTCCGGTAACTGTAGTTTCATTCACGGTATAGGTCCCATCTGCCTTATAATTTTCAGGGAGGTCTAATGTGTCTGAGGCAGTTATTAAAGGTGTAATGCTATTATACACCCTTACGGTACCGTTGGGACGAAACAGGAAGCCATATGCGCTTGTTCCGTAGCTATCACCATATCCGTAAGACCCCAGCCACAGGCCTATCAGGTGTTCTTCAGTAGTTTGTGCCCGGGTGGTAAAGGAGTATACCTCACTTTCCACTTCCAGTCCATCCTTATCTATTGCTATGATTTTCCAGTAGTATGTCTCTTCAAATTGAACGGACGAAATTACAAACTCATAAAAGGTTTCTTCTGTATTGCCTATTGACATAAATGTGCTTCCATTTTTGCTAATATCGACACTATAAGTAATAGCACTTTCATCCATACCTGGAAGGGGTTGCCATTCCAAAAGAATGTTATAGGGATCTACCCCGATACTATTATCTTCCGGCTCCAAAAGCGTTAGATTGTTTTGGGGTGGTGGAGATGGATTGTTATTATCATCGTCATTTTTACTACATGAAGAGATTATGGCAGACAGCATGATCGTTATCATAAAAAACCTTATTAATTTCATTGTTTTCATTTTATTTAATTTTAAATATTACTGTTTATAGTCAAAAAATTACACAGAGATATTAGGCATTGTTTGTAAACTTTACCGGGTTAACGGCCCAATACGTCGTTTCTGGTACTTTCGGCTATTTTACCCGCTTCGGCTATAACATCTTCTGCTACGCCCAACTCTTTCAGGGTGGCGGCCAGATGCCCCATTACGGCATTAAAATGTTTTTCGTTAAGCCCTTTTTCAACGAGATGAGCGTGTGCATTTCGCATGTTTTTGCCTGAATAGTTGAGATGGGCCCCAAATGCATAGGCCAAAAATGCTTTTTGTTTGGCAGCTTGCGATTTCATATTGGTTTGCTCAAAGAAATGACTGATGCTTTCATCGGCCAGTACTTTTGCGTAAAATACTTCTACGGCAGCATCAACTGCCGGCATGCCTCCAATTTTGTCAAAAAGGTTCTTTTTTTCTTGTTCCATTTTGTTTTCTTTTTTTGTTACGATTTGTTTTTCACTTTAAAAGTGGTTTTGTGCATGATCTTTTTCCCTAACAGTATATACAGGGTATAAATTCCGTTTTCAAAATGTTTTACATTCAAGTATATAGTTTGAGAGGGGAGACGCTCAATACCTACTTCTAAATCTTTTTTTGATGAGAAAGCCATACTTTATTTTGTTGTTTAGCATTTCTGTCGCCAAAAGTAGAGGGGATGTTTATCGCCGGATATAAGTATTGTAACATTCGCTATAAAATATGTAACAATAAATACAACTATCTAAAAATCAGATGATTGTGAGTTGTGATATTAAATGAAGAAAGGGGAGAAGTACTAAATAAAAATTAAAAACAAGATGTTTTCCGTATACATTGCCGGTAAAAGTATAATCTTTTTGATATGCGTGTATCACTTTACACTCAAATTTTCAGTACTTATTGTTAAGTTATTTTGTGGTTATGATTTTATTTTTTCGGCATACTCCGTAGGGGTACAGTGGTATGTTTCTTTAAAACATTTGGAAAAATAAGAGGGGTCACTAAAACCTACGGTATACCCAATCTCTGAAATATTGGCATCCGAACGTTTAAGAAGATCGGTCGCGAGTATAAGGCGCTGTGAACGGATAAATTCGGATGTAGACAGTCCGGTAAGGGCTTTTAGTTTACGATGCAGTTGCATACGGCTCATACCTACGGCCTTGCTGAATTCCTCTGAACTAAAAGTAGAAAACGTTATTTGTTCATGCAATACTTCCTTAATTTTTTCTAAAAAAGTTTCATCTACCGATGTAATAGCGAGGTCTTTGGGGACTAATACTAATTCCTGGCTATATCTTTCCCTTATACGCTCCCTGGATTCGATTATATTTTTTACTTTTTGTTTTAATAACCTTGTTTTAAAAGGCTTGGCAATATAATCGTCGGCTCCGGTTTGCAGGCCTGTGTAATTATCTTCATCACTTGTTTTGGCAGTGAGTAACACAATGGGAATATGGCTGGTGCGGGAATCCGTTTTAAGGGTTTCACAAAGTTCGAGTCCGCTTTTTCCTGGCATCATAATATCTGAGATCACTATATCCGGCACAATCTCAATGGCTTTATCTATACCTGCCTGTCCGTTCTCAGCTTCTATTATCATATACTCTTCGGAGAAAATATTGTAGATGTACTTCCGTAAGTCTCTGTTATCTTCTACAATAAGCATGATCCGGCTGTTTTCCTCCTGATTGTTGATATTTTTATCATTACCGGAAAATTCGGGATAGTTTACTTCTTCGGTAAGGATCATAGTGTTGACTTTTACGGCTTCATCAACATTATATCCTCCTTCTACCACAACATCTTCAAGAAGTTCTTCCTTATGGTACATTTTCTTTTCTACAGGCAGGATGAGCGTAAAGCGTAAGCTGTCTTCCCCAATACGCTCTGCAGTAATTTGTCCATGCGAAAGGGTAGCCAGCTCTTTTACCAATGCGAGTCCTATACCCGATCCCTCGCTATTTCCAGACTGGTAAAAACGTTCGAACAGCCGTTCCAGGTTTTCGTTGGTAATAAAAACGCCATTATTCTCAAAATGCATCTTAACAGTTCCACTTTCCATGATAGCACTAAATGAAACAATTCCCCCGTTAGGTGTATATTTAAATGCATTGGAGAGCAGGTTGATCAGTATTTTCTCTATGATATCACGATCGAACCAAACAATACCTGTTTCCGAAATTTCTACATGGTAATCAATCTTCTTTTTTTTCGCAGAATACCGAAAGGCTTCTGCCATGTTAAGCAATAAAAGATTAAGGTTAGCCTGTCCGACTTTAAGCTTCCAATGTCCGGATTCTAGTTTGGAAAGATCCAATAACTGATCTACCAGGTTAAGCAGGCGGTTAGAGTTTTGACGTATCATTTTAAAATCCAGTTCATCATCGGGCTTAAGGGAAGTATTTTCCAATTGCCGATCTACAGGAGCTGTAATGAGGGTAAGGGGCGTACGGAATTCATGCGAGATATTGGCAAAGAAACGGGACTTAAAACCGTCGAGTTCCATAAGTTTTTTATTTGTTTTTTGTCGATTTCGCCATAAAAGAAAAAAGAAAAATCCCACCAGGCATGCAATGCCCACAATACCCAATAATACAGAACGTTGGTATTTTTGCTGTTGTGCTTTTAACGCACTCTCCGCTTTAAGCATGGATATTTCCTGCTCTTTCTTGTCGGTTTGGTAGCGGGTTTCGAGTTCTTTTACCTTTTCAAAATCAATGGTTTTGATGATTGTATCATTGAGGGCTTTGAGCTGTTCTGTAACTTCAAGGGCTTCTTTGTACTGCTTATTGCTTTTGTAGGCTTCTGCCAGTTGGGTTAAAATTACCAGGTATTCACTTGGGGAGACAATTGCATCAGGATCATCCATTAGTTTTATACCCTTCTCAATTGCTTTTATACTCTCTTCATATTTTCCTGACAAATTGAGGATTGTACCGGTAAGCCCCCATCCCTTGGCACTTAAATCCGGACGATTGATTTCGGTCATATAGTTTATGTAGTCTTCACAAACTTTCAAAGCTTTTTCTTCGCTATCGGAAAATAAATTGAGCAAGGCATATCTGTGATACAGTTTATATAGTTGCCTGGTTTTATTGTGTTTTTTATAATAGTTGATTGCCTCCGGAAAAATTTCCGGGACAGATTCCGGCATGTTACCATGTTTGAAGCTATTGGAAAATGCCAGGTTGGTGGATGCCCGGTACCAGATAACGCTATCCTTTGCTTTTTCCGCAGCGGGGAGGGCCATTTTATACCACTCTGAAGGACTGGACAAGTTATACTTACCGGAAGCATATCGATAATCAAATAACAATTCTCCTATATTATTAACTGCCCAGGCCCGCTGTCCGGTTAAATTAGGGTGTACCTTGGTCAGACTGTCCACTTTTAAATAATACTGCAATGCGGTTTCATCCTTTTTAAGTAAAATGGAGTAAATGCCTTTAAGCATCCAGGCCCTTGCAAGCAGCTCCTTGTTTTCTGAAAAAACACCGGTACGTAACAGGCTGTCGGTTATTGCTTCTGCACGGATATATTTTCCCATTTCCCTGTAAACAAGGGTCCTTAACAAGCGGCTGTGAGCTTGTGTAATGCTTCCTGGGGCCTGAAGTGAATCGAGGGTGTTAATATAATGTATCACTTCCTTAAAGTTTCCTTCATCAATTAACCGTTCTATCTTTTCTGAATCCTGTGACTGTAATTGGGCGTATAGGGTAGAGGGTAGAGAAAAACTTAAGAATAGAAATAACACTATTACACTATGTAGGTGTAAGCCGGTTTGAAATACCCAAAAGTTACGTGCGTAAAATAAAAAAAGGGTTGGTATTTTTTTCATTAATTATTTATGATATCGATTAGCCCGATACCTTAATTCAAGTTATAAGTTCATATATATGAAAAGTTCACAAAATATTTTCCGATTAAAAATAATAAATTTTGATAATGTGATGATTATTTGCATTAAAATTTCCATGGAACAGACTACTGGAGTAAGAACCAAAAAATGATTTATGCCACGGCCTAAAAGGGTAGAATCATTTTTTATAAATAATTAGAGATTAACACGAAACCCAAACCAATTAACCAATAACAATTAACCTAATAACTTTTATTGTGGATTCGAGAGCCTCTGCCACTTTTCTATGCACCTCATTAATTGTCATCCTGAGGTACGAACCCGATTTGGGTGAGTTAGGCGAGGATCTTCCGTATTGTTATCGGGACTCGTATTCAGATAAACATACAAGAACTTAGCATAGATGTGTAGATGGGTTTTCTATAAGACAATTCTGTAGATACTCAAAAATGACTTATACCTTGCCTTCCTAGGTATTCATCCACTTCTTGAAATCGCTTGTCTTTAGTCTACTAACAATGAATTCCTGGTCTCTTGGATTGACAACAGAAAGTTTAACCCGATGATTAAAATAAGGGTCTATTTTATGAATGGATGTTTTTGCGATGATTTGGCCGCGATTAATTCTGTAGAACTTGGTTTCATCCAATGTCTCAAATAATTCGTCTATGGTTTCATCAATAATAAAACGCTTATTTTCAGTTACACCAAACGTTATACTATCTTCAGAATAGCAATACTGCAGTTCTGAAATTGCGATCTGTACAAATCCTCCGCCTTCTTTAACCAACAAGCCTTCTCTTTTAGAAGATGCCTGCATACTGCCAAGCAGCTGCTTTAATATGGCAGAGTCTATAGCAGCTGGTTTATTCGACTTCAGAAATTTATTCAAAGCAGTATTCAAATCATCTTTTTGAATGGGTTTTAACAAGTAATCTATACTGTTCACTTTAAATGCCTGAATGGCGTATTGATCGAAAGCTGTGGTAAAAATAATCGGAGCAGCTACCTCTATTTTTTGAAAAATCTCAAAACTCAATCCATCCGCCAATTGGATGTCCATAAATACTAAATCAGGGATAGTGTTTGTTTGAAACCATTGCACGGCATCTTCCACACTATCAATGATATCTAACAATTCATAATCGAAATTACATGCTTTCAGCAAGCGCTGTAATTGGCTTGCAGCCCGTGATTCATCTTCAAGTATCAATATTTTCATAGCTATTCTTTTGTCCTGATGTTTTTAATAAGGGTAGGGAAACAGAAAATTGATTTCCATTATCTATTATTTCAATAGATTTTTCGGTAATCAATGCATACCGCTTTTCAATATTTTTAAGACCAACTTTGGTTGATGGTAGTTGGGTCGATTTTACCTGTATTTTATTATTCACAACCACATAATCATCCTTAATATTTATATTTACTTCAAGTGGTTTAGCTTTGGATATCACATTGTGCTTAATCGCATTTTCCAATAAAAGTTGTAGGCTCATCGGAACGATCATAGCATCCAGTGAAGCTTCCGGAATATTCCAATTCAATTTCAGATTGTCTCCGAACCTTTCGGATTGTATATGGATATATGCTTTGGAAAATTTTAATTCATCCCGAAGTGAAATCAAATTGGCATTGCCTGCCTCCAGGAGAAAGCGGTACATATCCGATAGTTTGTCTACAAATTCCTTTGCATCTTCTTTGGAGTTTTGATCAATGATATCGCGTAACGTATTTAGCGTATTAAAAAAAAAGTGTGGTTGGGCCTGATTTCGAAGCACATCCAATTGCGCTTGTATGATGGCTTGCTTTGCCTGTTCTTCTTCCCTGATCGATTTTTTAAGTTGCACATAAAAATAAATGGCTTCGTAGATGGCCATCGTCATAATACTAATAAAAATTATAATTACTAAAATTTTAGCCCGTCCCTGGAAATTGTAGTTGAAATTTGATCCTGCATAAGAAAATAATTTTATTCCAACAAAGTCGACCACAACCACTGTAGTAACAATGGCGAGAATTGAAAATAAAATACGCTGAACACTATCTTTCAGGTAGGGATATTTTTTACGCAAAAAAATCAGGAACGCCCTGTTAATAATCCAATATGTTATCGAAAAGAACACGGACAGGCCAAGGGTTATAATTGTATCAATAAAAGTAAGGCTGAAAACTGACGTATTAAAAAGGAACATTGATGCAATACTTAAAAACAGAATGCCCAGAACCGTAAAATAAAAGTCGTCAAAACCTAAATATTTTATTCGTTTATCTTTATTGAATAGCATACGAGTTGGCTTACATTTGAATTAATGGAATACCTTGTTTGGCCTGATAGAATACAAACCCTATCCAGGCAGCATACAATAAACCGAAAATAGTAACTAAAATGATTTGATTTCGGAATGGAAGTTGCCATTTTTTCGATACCCAAAAAGCAAAGAACGGAATTATTTGTATGCCGTGCAATCCGAAAAAATGCGCTATTCTTAAATCACCTCCAACCGTACTCCAATTTACAAGTGGAAGTCCGGAGCCTCCATCGGCTACCCCGACATTATGTGATAATTGACTAATCATCTGTCCACCGATCCAGCTACTGAATAATACAATCAGTAAACCTATAAGTATGGCCCATTGAATAGATTTTTTAGTGTTTAGTTTCAATCGTATCGTATCAATGACCAATAGGATTAATATCAAAACATTTATCATTATAAGAAACCCCATGCCCAGGTAGAGAACAGCATTTAATAAACCGGATGTGTTATAGTGGGATTGAACCCCTCTTGAGGCCTGGCAAATAATGATAACTACTTCTATAAAAAGGGTCCACGTAACGATACCGTTAATAATTCTCTTCTTGGTTATGGAGTAAGGAAATAAAGTTAAAAGAAATCCTATTGTTAAAATATAAATAGCTGTAGAAATGGTGAACTTAATTGGTTTAATCCAGACATTCACACCCATCAAGGTTCGGTCATCAATTGCCAATCCTATTAAGGAAAAGAATCCAAGAGCGAATGTGATCGTAACGATCCGATAAACTATTCTACTCTCTTCTTTAACAGTTCTGAATACATGATTCACTGTATTATATAATTCTTGAAATGATTTTAATAGAAAATTTGAAAATTGATTATTTTTAGCAGAAGTTGTTTCATGAGAATAGATATTCTCATTCATATCCATTAAACTTACTTCAGGTTCTGTTTTTAGTTTCATGATTTTTTTCGTTTTATATTTTTAATAATGATGAAAAATAGAAAACCTACAGGGCCAAACATAAACGTCAGGAATAGGCAAGGTGCAATCAGTATTTGAGGGATATTCAAATCTTTGTTTTGATTGAGTATCCACATACCTACAAGAAGATCAAAGGCGAGATAATGTACCCATCCGGCTAAGGCTGCATTTTCTGAGGTAAATAAGGCCATAACGGACGATAGACTGCCAAAATCCATGAGTCCACCGATGAGCATTGCTTGAACTATATAAATGACGTATACAACCGATAGTACTATTGGAATTGCTTTAAAATCTATCAGGAATCGTGTAACTTTCCATTTAGGTAAAAGAATCATCAAAACCCACATGAGAAGGGCTATCAGGTTGGAAAGGGAAAAAACATCACTTGGTGTCATTTTGTTGTTTTATAAGGTTGAGCAATGAGCCAAATATGTAACCATCCCTTCTATTTCAAAATGACTTTATATTGAAGTGTCGTTATGCATCGTTGAAATGTATAACACCGGTAGACGCTATAATTAATGCAGTCAATCCTGCATTATTAATAGGCTCTGAAGTTGATGTAGCAATTCATCGTAAAGGATTAACGCTTGGAGAGGTAGTTATAACAACTGTGGGTAATTTAGGTGTTACCTACGTTATTCATACAGTTGGTCCCGTCCGGAATCAAGGGAGAAAAGAAAAAGGTTGGATGAACAATTAAGAAGTCTGTGATGTTTCAAGTAACAATACCTACATTTCAACTCAAAGTACTTCTATTGAACAGGGATTAAAACAATATTTGTGATGTAATAAATAATCAACCCCTGAAATAAATTCAGGTAAAAACCAACAATCATGAAAAATACACTTATTATTCTCAGTTTATTATTTTTCTTTCCATTAGCAGCGCAACAAACAATAAGCGTAACACAATGGCAAGAAGATCTTCGTTTTATTCAGAATACTATACATAAAGACTATTCATTTCTTTTTGTAAAAACAACAAAACAAGAATTTGACACCCGGATTGAAAAACTTTATAATGACATTCCAAACTTAGAATTGCACGAGATTAAAGTTGGGATAACAAGATTAATAGCCTCCTTTAAATATGGCCATACCGGCATATATTTTAAATTTCAGTCCTTACCATTTAATCTTTATGAATTTAAAGACGGTATTTATATTCAAGGAGTTCATAAAAACTACAGGAAAGCATTAGGAGCTAAAGTTTTAAAGATCAATAACATACCAATAGAAGAAGCTTTAGAAAAAATAGCCCCTGTGGTGAATGCCGAAAATTCTCAATTTTTTAAAGCATACGGCATTAATTACCTGGGTAGCCCGGAAGTATTACATGTCCAAAAAATAACAAAAACCCTTCAAAATGAAGTTACACTTACTTTAGAAAAAAATGGAAAGGTATTTACACAATCCTTTACTGTTATGGAAGACGGAGAAGGTGTCCCCACACACCACGGGTTTGTTCACCAGGATGAAAATTGGCTCGATGTAAGAGACCAATCTACCACCCCATTGTATTTAAAAGACCTTGACAAGATTTATTATTCAGAATACCTGACAGAAGAAAAAGCAATGTATGTAAGACATAGCAGAATTAGGGATGAAGCTGAGGAAAGTACCAAAGACTTTTATGCACGGGTTTTTGATGCTGTAGAACAGCAAGACGTAGACAAATTAATTATTGATCTTCGTTTAAATGGGGGAGGGAGCAATAATTTAAATAAGCCGATTATAACAGGTCTTATTGAAACTGAGAAAATAAATAAAATAGGAAAGTTATTTGTTATTATAGGAAGACGGACCTTTTCGGCTTGCCAAAACCTCGTTAATGAACTGGATAATTATACCAATGTTATTTTTGTAGGGGAACCTACAGCGGAGAATATCAATTTTTGGGGTGATAACCGTCCTGTGAGGTTACCTAACAGTGGTATTGACATCTCTTTATCGTATTTATGGTGGCAAGATAAACCGGCTTTAGAAAATGCAGAGTGGACAGCAGCCAGCGTTCCTGTTACCATGAGTTTTGAGGAATATGCAAACAATCAAGACCCTGTATTAGAAGCTGCATTAACTTTTAATGTACCGGATTTTAAACCGAAGCCAATGGATTATATAACAGACTTGTATTTATCCGGACAAGCACAAAAATTGGCAGAAGAACTCCCTAAAATGATACAAGACCCACTTTATGCTTTTTGTGATTTTGAAACAGAATTAAACAAAAAAGGGAATCTTCTATTACAAAGTGGGCGTATACCAGAAGTTCAGGCTTCTGTTCAAGTGTTTTCCATGATTTCACAACTATTCCCAAATTCTGCCATCACTTATAAAAATCTGGGGGAAGCGTACACCGCAATACAAGACACTCATAAAGCAAAAGAAGCACTTAAAAAGGCTATTTCTTTAGATACGAATGGAAAAATTAGCAACGCTGCAGAAGGGATGTTATTAGAAATAGACAAATTATAGCTAACAAATTAAAAATAAACAGGTCGTCGTAAAACGGCGTGATATGGGACAAAAGGATTTAGCCATAGGCTGAATCCTTTTCGGCGGCGAGATGATGCGGTGGTGGAGATATAAAAAAAAGGGCAGAGGAGTGGCGGTAAAATGTGTATGGAATGGGAATATGATACATAATTATATGCTGATTGCTTCAGAACTTGCAATAATTATAGCGGACAGAATTGAAGGAATGCCTTATGCAAGATTAACTCGAATTCAAAACTGCACTCTGACCTTTTGTCCATAGTAGAATGTTTGTGGTATAACAAAGCTACTAAAAGAGAGAACGGAAGATGTCAAAGTCTTCAGTCTCTCTTAATTTTTTATCGGGAAACAGTGATCTTTTATCTCTGTTTTTGACTATTAAAATACAAGTTCTACCAGGTTATATCCTTTTCGTCCAAATAAACATTTCGCAAACGAATTAGTGGTAATTGTGTTTCATTCAACTCAGAAAACAAGGCTATATCAAAATGGAATTTAGCTTGGTCAACACTGGGTTTATTTCGGCTAAACCACTGTTCAATTGCTGTCGCTAATTTACATACAAAAGCACTATCGTCACTATAATCTATGGGACATGATCCTCCTTCTGGCTCATAAGCTCCCGGAAGTGGTATGCTTGTTACAGGCAATAACAATATTGGTAACACAATAGATGAAAGCGCATTATTGTTTGCAAGTTTATAGGAATAGGTTACCTCCATTTTAATTGCTTGAACATCTAATAAACTATCTTCTAATAGATCCTGTAAAAAAAGGATCAAATGTTCAGATAGACTACGTTTTTGTATAATTCCATCCGGTATTTTAGCAATATTAATTCCTTTACCATTATCTAATAGCGGAATTAATTTGTTAGCAAATTTAACCTGTGGTGTCTTATAAATGAAATCGGGATTCGTTTCAATACTATCATCACTCATCAAATTGCCATTACGGGTAATTGCTACAGACGACCAAGCATTTTGGTAATTGATCACAGATAGCTCTTTCACTAACAATCGACGGTCTGGAATATTTTGGGACGTATCAAAATCTAGATATTCACCCGGATTTTCAACACTCTCATAATGGTAAGTTGTTGTACCCGGTATGAGTACAGCTTTATACTTTTCAATTTCTACCAGTGGAAGTTGAAAATCATCACTTTCATTAAGAAATGCAGGAAGTCGGGATGAACTCAAACGGGTATAATTTTGAGCTGTCAGTCCATCGGGCAATTCAATGGTTAATCTCAATTCATTATCCGTTAGTGAAGCAGGCTCTTCCGAAATCGTAAAAATATAATCTGACGACGTCTCTGCAGTCATTTTACGACCTTCCTTATTAAGATTTATACTTCTCCATGCCTTCCAGGCTTCAGCTACACGATTACAAACTTCTGAGAAGGATCTTACTGCTCCTAGAGCAATCGCATATTCATCATCATTGATTGTTGTCTTACCATTAAGTTTACTTAATGAATTTATAAAATCTTTTTGAATTGCAGGGTAAACACTGGTAAATTGCGCTAATTCTTCGAATAGGTCTAACAAGTTTGCCATATCCTTCGGAGCATAATTGGTTCCCTTTATATTAAATCGAATCTCATTATTGATTTTATCCTGTGCTGCATGATCAGTAGCATATTGGTAGGTATAATCCCAAAGGCTTGCTTCTCTTACAGTAGTCTCGCTATCAGAATCAGGGTCTGTAGCTATGTAATCTTGATAATTTAACGCTGGCGGCGTAGGGTAAGCCCTTAAAATAATTGGAATCTCTACTGCTCCTAAGTCTTTTTTCAAAGGAGACGCATATGTACCATCTCCGGAATCAGGCAACAAGAAAGTTAACCAGTTAGAAGCTTCATAACCATCAATCTCAGCAACATTATGAATATTATGTTCAAGGTGGCTGGCATTCCAGGTAAGATTGAGTAAGATAGATTTTCTTGCCTTGGGATTTATAGTTGTAAAGAAGAAACTCAAATTAGCTTTGTTGCCCTCTGTTTGATCTGGCAACGCTATTTTTGCAGTGGAAAGGGAAAATTCCTGGTTTGAAGGATCCTCTGTATTGACGTCATCTTCAATAACTACAGTTGCACTAGGGCTGCCAAATAATCGAGGTGCAGTTACTTTATCAACACCACCACTATAATTGGCCAACATGTTTACATCGTATTGCACTAAAGCTGTTATCTGATAAGCATTATTCAATGCCACTAACAATTTTTGCTTATAGCGTTCTACTGCATCTGCTAAATTTTCGGCAGTTGGTACAGGGGTTTCTAAAATATTAGTAACATCATTGGAAATGGCTTGCGCTATACTTTCCTTGGCATCTATAATTTGGTCCAAATAATCCCCGCCACTCAATTCATCAACAATAAAAGCAGGCGCCGCATATTTTGGAGATAAAAAGTCATCAATAGCTTGTAACGCAATCTGTCCCCATCCATCCATATTAATACCACTAAAAGTTTTGGTTTGGGAACTGCCCCAGTCAATACCCTCAACAGGTACGTAAGGGCAAATCTTAACTTTTTGTGTTTTTAAAGCCTGTGCCAATGGCCGTGGTGCATAAAAATATGGTGTTGGTCCAATCTCATAAAAAATACTTTCCTCAGCATTCAACCCCATCTTAACAATCCAAACTTCTTTATTGCCAGCAATATCATTACTTGTAGTCAATTTAGTAGTTATGGCTACTTTTAATATATAATTACCAGGAGAAAGAAAGGCTTTTTCAAATGCAATAGCAAAAAGATTCATATCTAAGGTTTCCTTATCCTCTTCTTCACCTACCTCTTTCAACTCGGTTTTTGGCGTGATCTCATTTATTGATTGGATCACCTCTAATTGTTCTTTAAAAGCAGTATCCACTAAATTAACAGGGCGTTCAAAATTCAAACCTACTTCTAGTTTAATTAAATCACCAAATGGGATATCTGTACTTGGATTTATCTCTTGATCTAAACTAAATCCATTAACCTTACATGGTGTTGTTTCTTGGCTTGCCAAAACTAAGTATTGATAAATAGCATTTACAAACCCAAGAATTTGCTCAAACTGTATGGCCGACAACTCCTGCTTAGTATTAACGTTTAAAGTATTTATTAAATAGGTTTTTAGTAAATAATTGCCAGAAGGGTCTTTTTGATTTAGTTGATAATACAACAGCGTATAGGTTTTTAAATCGTCCTTGGCATTTTGTTGTCCTTTAGACAGCTCTGTATCTACTAGTCTTTCTACACTTCCAAAAGATTCTTCTTCATAACGACTGCTATCAAAATAAAAATTAAGATACAATTTAGGTTGTTCTGAGCCATCTTCTTTTTCAAATAAATAATCAGTCATAACACTAGGCCACTGCGAAATTCCCAATAGCATATCGGTATAGCCTATAGGCATTGCAGGGTTGTTCAATGGCATAGAAGGATTGAGGTTCGGATTGCTCAATGGTGTTTGGGTTACATTGCCATAGAGGTCACGCCAATCTATATGTAGTTGACTAATGCCCCCAACTCCAGCATAAGGGTTATTTTTTGCTAAAGGTAAATCTGTTTGATCTACAATACTATTATATTTTGCATAGGTGTTGATTGGAACTACTTTTGTATAATTAAAAATATCACTAGTCACCTCGTTATCTGAGTCCTCTGCCGGGCCAACAGGCAATCCCATAATACTTTGATTAAAATTCACATTACTTACTACTTGATAACTTAGTAATGTATATAAATTACGCAAGTATATATCTGCATTATTAGAATCTTCCAACATTTTAATATCCAGCTTTTTAGACTGAAGATCAAAAACCTCAGCTTGTTCTCCCGGGTCACTTACTGTTACTTCAAAGCCTAGGTTACCTTGAGGTATCGTAGCTGTTTTAATTAGAACTTGATTATTAATCGTCAAAGCAGTATCAACATCAAATAATCCGGCAACCAATCTATTTTCATAAGCCAGTAAATCCAACGGAATGAAATAATGTTTAGCAATTTGCCCCAATTGGGTTCCGGCAGTTCCTCCAGTTATTAATTCATAATTTACAGGAGGAATGTTTAGGATTTGCCAAATTGATAATTGGCTTAAATCTACATTAGGATTGTAAGACTGTAAGGTATCCTTATCTGTTCCAAAATAATCGAGTATTTCCTGAAGGTTATTTCCAGGTGTATTTTGATCTGGGCGTAATTCATACACAATATTACTGATCGTTAAACTTATACCTTTATCCAAATTAAGATCTATAGTACTGTTATACGCTGCCACCTCAATAGCATTACTATAATACTTTTCGGAGATCCCTGACAAGCTATCGGCTTCCTCAACGGTATAAGTTGCCAATTGTTTTTCAGATTCTGCAAATACAGTTTCTTTATTGTTATCAATAGTTTCTCCTGTAAGAGCACAGTTCATATAAGAAACCAAAAGGTTCTTTTGACTTTCATCTGCTGGATTCTCATAAGCTATCAGTAAATATAAGGTTGCTACATTATCTTCGTTAAATATTTCATTAGAGAACCCTGTCTGACTCGCTACGAGTTCATAATATAGGGAATACCCTCCATTACGCGTTATACTTGCTTGCCATAACAGTCTAATAAAATCATAAGGATTGTTCAAGATACCTCTTGATAATTCCTCTAATACTAGTGTTTTAGCAAAATTATCCCCTGTTGGGGGATTAGTATCCGTAGACAAATTGGATTGGGTAATAAAACTAATCAGGTTTTCTAAACCATCACTTTGCACACCACTTGGATTATCTCCGGTTGCATTGGGGGCATAAAGTATTTGCATTTGATTGATCAAGCTATCACCAGGACGTAATACGAGAAGTAACTGTTCTAATAGGGCAATGCCCCCTTCATTAGTTCCTAATAATTCATAGTTGAGGGATGCCCCATCATCTGAAGCTTGCTGAGCTAATTTTTTAATTTGTACCGGTATTATTGTTCCCCAACCGTAATTACTTGCAGCGCGTTGTTGCATGCTGGCGCTACCTTCCTCAGACCGACCAATTTGGATACTGAATTTTGGAGATAGTGTTTTATCCAAACTTAGTAAGTTTTCTAAATTAGAAGGGAAATTCCAAATTACAGGAATTACAGCAGCTTGATTATTAAGGTTTCCATATGGTAACGTTACCGGACTGGCTGATTGCCATTCCATATAGCTCTTGAAAGCATAGTTCCCTGCATTTTCTTCTGCAAAAGGCATAATTTCCAAAGAAAGAATATCTGGCTGTATGCCATTTTGTTGCGCAAAGTTTCTAACATCATTAATTAACGGAACACCTGCTTCTTCATCTATTGTAACTTTTAAGGTATTTTCTGTAGTATCATTAAAAGTTATCCAACTTAGGCCATCGGGCTTTATAATATCAAAACTATAAGGTGTACCTGCCACAAACTCATTAGGTAAGTTCCATTGCTGTCCGGTCATTTTATATATACCGCAGGTACTCCCTTCAGTACATGGTGCTCCGTCTGGGAAACTAATATCTTCAGTGATAGGCAACTGTAAACCGTGAAGCGCATAACGACTGGACATTCCTGCTAAACTTGATATTTTTCCGCCTCTAATGAGCTCATTTAAAATATTTTCTACTTCCAGATATTCTAATGGCGGTAAATCCAAGTTTGCGTTATCTTCGCTATTATTAAAAATTGAAGTGATTGCCGTATTATGGTAATTGTTGCCCAGAAACTCTGCAGTAATGCCATAAAAGTCAGCAATAGATTGAAGGGTATCTCCAGTTTTTACCGTATAATCAATAGGTGGGATCATGGCCATTGCTAATGGTGCCAGTAATCCTTTTTGGCTTTGCAAAGCAGAATCTGCTCCTAATACTGAAACAGTAGTCCCCAATGCTACAGCTACACTATAAAAAGTATCTGTGCTCTTTATTGTATATTCTATTCCTTCAAAATTAATTATAGCCCCTGTAACTAAAAGACTGGTTACATTCTGGTTTTGTTCCACTAAACTTACTCCATTGACAGTATACATATTAGATATTGATTCCAGTGTGTCATCTGCTAAAACCTGATAATCAGAGGCTGCCAATAACATCCAGCCGCCTTCTTTTAACAAAGTACTGTCTTTTCCCACTTGTTCTTCATTGGCGGTTACCATTTCAGAAACTGTCATATCAAAGAAGGCGGCGGCAGTATTTAATGTACCATTTTCAGGAACAATATAAATAGCAGTATCCAATTCAATTTGTGCACCAGTTTCTAAAATATTTGAATTATCAGCATTGACAACACTTATATAAGATAGGTCCATAGCGCTATCATAAGCAATATCTGCTATACTTTGTCCTTTTTTAATACCATATTGAACACCAGCAATGAGTAAAGGTGCCGAGGTCCCTGTATCGGCTAATGGATGTGTTCTGGAAGTTTCTATTAATTCTGAAATAGTTACTTTATTATTAAGTCCCTCTCTACCAATACTGTTCATCCATGTAAGGATACTATCCAAACTATCATCAGCAGCAAGAGTATACGCAAATGCATTCATCGCATCCAATGAATCTTGCAATAATTGTTTAGCGATCAGCAAGAAATAATCTTCAAAAACAAAGGTCGCTAAAGATTCTGAAAATTCTTCTTCACCTTTTAAATTTGCTTCTACATCATTCGTCGCTGTTTCCTCCTGCACCTGTACTTCCAATTGATTAAAGTATAATCTCAATTGATCCTGATATTTTTGATTACATTGAGAATAGGTGTAAAAATCCCTTTCTATGGCTGCCTCTCCATTATAGGCTGGCACTTTTAATTTAAACTCCGGGATCATGGCCAAAAGGGCACCTTGTAGTTGCTCATCTGTTCCTGTAGCAACATTGATATCAAATAGCTGTTGTAAAAATACTTTAATATCTGCATAGCTAATGGGATCTATGTCTGTAGTTTCTGTTAGGGCATCATAGGCATCTTGAAGATCATCAAGGCTAACGGCTTCTTTGTCCAGCTGGGCACGACTTACAGCACCAGGATCTTCGTTGATCCATGAATTGATGACCCATCGAAAGATATTTTCAGAAAGATAAGAGAAAGAAGATTTTGTAGCATCTGGTGCATCGGAAGGAGCGTCTGTATACAATGTTGCAATATAATTTGCAGTTTGAGCATTAAGATCTCCAGTTTGGGGACCGCTAATGGTTAAGCCCGGCATTAACCATACAGCAATTGGATCTTTAGACTCAACAGTAAACGGTGTCCAATTGAACTCCTTATCAACATTTTCGATCATACTTTTCACCATGCCCTCCCATGGTGTATTAGCAGCTAGTTGATGGAAAGTTCTTGTGGCACTTTTTTTGTCAGTTGCCATTTGACGGCGCAGTTCTTTTCGTAATACTTGACGCTGCAATGTATTTCTTCTTGGTCTGCGTAGTCTTCTCCTCTTTGAATTTTTTCCATTGACACGCCCTTGCAACAGTACTTCTGTTGTTGTGTTAGAATACCAAGGTGCGTTTATTTCATTATTACTACCTAAAGTGTATTCCTGTTCAATGGTCATACTGAAGCTGAAACTAATCTTTATAGAGAATAACCCTAGATTGATCTTGACTGATGCTTTAGCATTCACACCAACAGCAATTGCCAATACCATTTCGCGATAAGCTTCAAAAGTCCCTTTTATCAAAGCATAAATATTGACGGTTACATCAGCTTTGATAATTCCAAAATCGATCGTTCCATATAATTTTCCTATGATTCCAAAAGTTCCGCTAACTTTATAATAATAACTACCTGCTACCTGGTTTTTATCAGCATCGGCCAAAACAACATCTGTTGATTCATAGGGGCTGAAGGCTGCAATAACACCTTCAATGATTCCTGCTAACATTAAACTAAACCCTGCTTTGAGAATACCGTATTGCATATCGTAACCAATCCCGACCTGAATTCCTAAACCAAAAATAATAACCGGGTTAAAAGTACCTGAAGTAGTTTCAGGAACTTGAGTAGCAGTTTCGTTGCTAAGCTTACCAAAGTAGAACCCTGCAGAACCCCTGAATGGAATACCTAAAATAATAGCCGTAGCCGTGAAGGAACGTGAGAAATCATCATTATGGGGAAAACCTATATCAAAATAGAAATCTCCATTGGTATAAATTTGGATAACAATAACTGGCAGAATAATACTTACCACACCAAATTGAAGATAGCGCATGATATCTGGCAAGGTTAGTTCTATTTGATACATTCCGACCGAATCACTGATCTTTTTGTACATGATCTCGAACTTCAGCCCATTAAATATTTTGGCTTTGGCACCTGCCATTTCAATACGCAAACCATAGAGTTCAGGATCGTTGAAAACAACCGATAAATCTACCGTATAATCATTCCCCACTTTTAAAATACCAAAATTGGTAGCAATGAGCCAGTTGCTGTCATTATTAAAAACAGGATATCCTGGTTTCATTTGTCCATCTACTGGATTGGAAGAACCACCTGTGCTTGGAATGTCGCGCATAGCTGTAATAACTTCCTTGATAGTTTTTAAGTCTTCATAACCATTGATAGATACCCGCTGACCAAGTGCCAGGAGTCGCAAGTCAAAATAATCATTCCCTTGTCCAGGCACTTCCGGGGGTGATTCGTTAGGTGATTTCCACTCAGGAATTGGTTTTCCGCCAAGGTAAGAACCAGACAACTCTATATTTACATAAGAAGTTTCCCCTGCATCCGGATCTGGTTTTTTAAAGTTGAGGGCATCCACTTTGAGAAATCCGAGATCAATAGGCTTGGGTAAAGTATAGGTAATTTCAACATCATAAGGCTTTTTAGAAACATCAATTTTAAGGGTCAAGCCTTTTAATGAAATTTCATTCAATAAATTCCAAGGGGCAGGTAGTGAATAACTGGTTAGACTTGGCTGAACCACTAAGACCAACATCTCCAGGATCCCTCCAAAACTAATGTCATTCATTTCAATTTTAATATACTTACCTCCTTCTTTTGTCGTACAATAACTACCTTTAAACAGATTCCAATCTACAAAGAGACATTTCTCAGTGTCATTAAATTCATACCCTACCGTTAGATCCAATTGAGAAATAGTAGCCCCCATACTAAGTTTACCTACTGCTTCCCCTGTACTTTTATAGGCAACATAAAAACTGGCTTTAGCACTTAAGGGGATGGTTCCTATTTTTACATCCCAATCAATAATTGTTTCGCCTTTAAATTCATAGTTATTAGTACCGGTAGCCGGATCGGAAAAAACTTTGATCCCAAAACCGCTGAGTTTTATATCGGCAGGCACAAAGCTGGGTAGATTATCCATATTATAATCAGGCAGGAGTTTTTCTACCAGACTTGTTAGAGATAATACAGAGTTAGGTTCCTGAGCAATAGCAAATGACCAGGCTGTTGGCGCATTTGAATAAGAAGAGGTTACCAGTAGGGTAGTGGTATCAATAAAAATACTGCCTCCCGCATTGAGGTTAATAATTCGATTAGGGTTTGCTTGATCTGTCGCAGAGGGAATAGGGTTCTCTATTTTAAGATATAAATAGGGGTTTCCTATACCCAAAAGTGGTTCGCCGGTACTACTATAGTAAAAATACCAAACAGCTTGTAATGACACGTCCAACAACATATACCCCATGGTTTTTGAGGTGGGATTGTATGTAATTGTAAATTCATTGACCCTTAATTCTGCAGTACTCACATCCTCAGGCAAGTTAAGCTCAGCGACATCTAAGCCCCCTGGCAATGCTTCAAAAACCGAAATATTGTCTAAGGGGATATTTGCTGTTAAGGTCATCACCCAATCTTGACTTCCAGTTCCTAAGAACATTGAAAGTGTAAAAATATAAGTAGTTGTAGTTCCTAAATGAAATTCTCCAGTGATTATCGAGGTTACGGTCATTTCCTTTTGAAAAGGCTTGTTTACAGAGATTGTAACCGCAGCTTCCTTAATCACAAAACCGTCGACTACTGTCCAGTCATTACAGCCAAATTGCACCATAACGTTAGCAATAGTAGTTGTATCTTCTGTGTTACTAAACAGTATACTCATTTCTATAATCCCGAAACCACCTACGGCAGTCATATCAGATGGCATTTCTTGAAAAGCATTAACACCGCCTAGTAGATTAAAAGTGTCCGCAAGATTGATAAGATAATCGCCTTTTTTTCCTAGTACCAAATTCCATTCTTGAGTAGAAACAGAGGTTGTTGGCAGTTCCACTCTTACAGGAATGGCAATATCACTTATGCTAAAGGCACCACTAATATTAAATGTATAATTAAAGAGCGTATTGGAATAATAAATTTTAGTTACAGCAAAACCTAAATCATTTAAGTTAATTTTTAAGGACGGTAGGATATCATAGCTTTGTGCAGAGTCTTCTTTACCCAGATTTAATGTTTTGCTTTCAGAACTAACCGCTAAAGAGATATCAGAAAAATTGTAGCTTGGCACCCACAAAGTAGGATTATCGATTAATCCCATATCGGAATTAGGGATGTCTGATAGTTCCATATTGCCAATCGTGGAGATTAGTTCACAAACCCTATCTGCTTCTACCTCTCCTTTTATTTGTGCTTCCGAAACGCCCGTACTATTATACAAAGGCCCTTGTCCTTTCACGTATAGGACATCTTCTTCGATATATATATCTTTCTCTGGGTCTAGTGTTAATTCTAATACCTGTGGATTAATAAGGTCCAACACGATTTGCCAACTATCGGTTTGAATTATCGAATTATCGAGCAATAGTTTCCCGCCCCCTGCAATGGCAGCAGCTTTGAGTTGTTCGGCTATTTCGTTTAGAGTCATGTTATGTGGTTTTCTATTTAGAAAGTGCTATAATGAACAAATAATTAAAAGCTTTCCTTCTTATGTAATTTTACACTTTGCTTTTTTAATCTTTTCAACATTTTTCGTTCCCGACGTAAAAGACGTTGTTTTTTTTTCATTTTTTTTTGTTCCAGTCTCTCTAATTTCCGATCCAATTTAGACTTGCTTTTTGAGGTCACTGCAGATGTTGCTTCTGTCTCTTCATCTTTATGATCATGAAAGTCAGAAGACACAGACCCATCCAGCTTTGAGTGGGCCTGTGAATTTGAAGTGAAATAACCATCCAGATTTGAATGGGTATACTGAGCAGATGGCGCTTTATGATTTTTAGAACAGGTAATCGTAACATCCCCCCATGACTCAACCCCTTCTAAAGTACTTTTATTAACTTTTACCTGCTTTACTTTCATAGGAATATTTTGTCCAAACCCGGGATTACTTATTGTTAACAAAACATGATTGTATTGTTTCACAGATCCGCCATAATAGACACCGTCATCTTTAATAAAGGTATAAAGCAGGCCTGTTCGGTTATCAGCAATACGGTCTAAGGTTTCTTTGGTTGGAATTTGAGTACCGCTAAAGGATCGCAAGGCTGAAGGTACAATGGCTAAAGTAGGATTCGCGCATCCAGTGCTTACAAATTCAGAATTTGTACTGTGCGCACTTCCATGGTGGCTCACTTTAAAACTACAAAAATGAAAACTGTCAAAGTCAGGCCAAGTGAGAAAAGCATCGCAAAGTGGTTCTTCTAAATCGAGATATGAGCCTCCGCCACCGCCAATATCACCTCCTGTAAAATATTTAAATCCATCATATTGTATCAACCAGGCATTGGAAAGATCGTTTTCATTATTAGGCTCAAAACAATCAGCTCTATTTGTCCCATAATCACTAAGAATACAGGCATTATTTGCCAGGCTCCAAAATTTAAAAGGATGATCTGCCTTTCCTAAAACTTGACTAAATAGTTCAGTCCCAACTTTATAATTTTCTCTCTTTCCTGGGAAATATTTATCACAGGCAGCTATATAACGCTTATACAAAGCAGATCCCGGCTCTCCATATTCAGGAGGAACCGGATCATTATCCACAACAACTCCATCCGTAGTATAACATGCTACACCAGGATTTGGTGATACACCGCCATTGCGATCAATAATTTTAAAAACGGGCCAATTATTGGTTCCTAGTAGTTCCAATAATTTAGGGGTACCGCCATAGTGATCACTATGTAAATGGGATGTAATTAAAATGTCGATTTTACGATTCGCTGTTTTAGGAATTACTGCTACCAAATAATTAAAAACTTCGGTTCCTTTACCGTTACTATTACCAGTATCGATCAAAATATTCACGGTACTGCCATCATCATAGGTAAAAACAAAAAGCGTGGCATCTCCTTGACCTACACCAATATGATGAATATCTAATTGAGAAGCATGCATAGTGCCTGCAAAAAACAACAGTAGGAACAGTGTGGAAAATTGTTTTATTAAAGCATTCATTTTGAGTTTGTTTTAGGAATGGTTTTATGCGTTGTAGATGTTGCTTTTTTATTAATTTTATTGTAGGCGGCATACCATCCCAGATTTTCTTTTTTCCCATCAGCATTAGGGTTTCCGAAAATGAAGAAATTAATATAACCGTTAGATGGAAGTTTGGCTATGCCAAGAAACTTTAGGCTAATGTCGCTCATACGAAGCGAGAAATAATTACCTTCTTCATAGTATTGTAAAAAGAGATCGCCTACAGCAACTTTTAATACGCCTTGTAAACTAAGCAGTTTGGCATCATTACTGGTACCGGGTAGTTTTATCCCTATATAGGCATTATAACTGGTGTCTTTTTCACCTTTACTATTTACTATTTTTTTTCCGGGCGCCCAGGCCAGCATCATTGTGGAATCAAATCCTGCAGCAGATGTTAAAGCCCCGGGCCCTCCCATATTTACTTCCAGTTCCAAACCGTACCAATTGCCATCCAATCGACTGGAATTCATTTGAACACCTACAGGAAGATACCCTAGGTCACCAGGATATTTTTCTTCTGTTCCTACTACTAGATTATTGAGTTTTAAGGCAAAATTGGGGAATAAACTATTTATTCTAGAGGTACTTTGTTCTGGGTCAAAACTTACATCCAGCGCATTAAAAGTAAATGTCCGTACAGTAGGTGTATCTAATGCAAAATCCATAGTAATATATAAATTAGCATAGGCCAACCCATAGCCCTGACCTTCTTTTTCATACCCTCCTTCAGCTCCAAAAGAGAAAACATCATAATTTGGAATCGCTTCAAAATGCATATATCCCCAAAGTAAAAATCGAGTTTGAACCTGAGAAGAACCACTTTCGCCTTCCTTGACCAAAGTATTGAACTGGGATTTACTGAATGATATATAACTAAGAAGGTTATTGTTAAAAAACATTCGTTGTCCGGGATTGGCAACATTGAAAGAGTACGTCGATTCCCCATCTTGATTTTCATAAGTACCATTATATACAACGGTAGAAAATTCTCCCGAACCTTCAGTTCCCGGTTTGGCAACCACCGTATCTGAAAACAGTTCATTCATCGTTAACTGCGCCTTACTAATAAAGTCTTTAATGCTGGTATTTTCAAAAAGCACCTGCAATGTCAGTACTTTAAAATCATATATATTACCATCCGGAGGAACAGGTTTATTTGGATCATCTCCAGCTTTTAATTGTTGTACATAGGCTTTGTCGTTATAGTCAATCAAACCAAAGAGGGAAGACACATCTTCCATTTTTACTTCTTCAGTTATATCTACCCTGCTAACTTCTATTCCCATGTGATGACCAAAGAAGTTGGAGAGGTCAATTCCTGCCAATAGGCCCTGAATTTCTACAGGTAACTCCGTGAGGTTTAAATCTACTTTCAATGCCAGAATACCACACCAGTTCTTGTCATTGACAATGTCATGGAACTTTTTATAGAAAGCGTTATTAAATTCCAGGTATTGTTGTTCTGCATCAGCAATATAATCTTGGAGCCATTGAGAGACTGCAGTCAGTCCATTGTTATCTGTACTATTAAAATTACCAGCTTCAGTCCAATCCTGGGGATTCATAACACGATCTTTCAGGGAGCCATCACAGAATTTAAAGATCAGTACATTTTTATAATCCCCATAAAGGTTATCAACCCCTGTATTGATATCGAACGCCCATTCCTGGATTGACATTTTATTGTAAAAAGCGGCACCTTCATTTTGAATATCCGATGATGTTAAAGTTCCCAAAAAAGTATTATCGGTAATGACCAGAAATTGCTGATTGGTTTGGAAAGCACTTTTTAATTGAGACGCAAGATTGGTAAATTTAAGTTCATAAATATTTCCAAGCACATCGTTTTTAGCTAATTGTAATTCACTCCAGTTACCATCGGTTTCAACATTTACAATTAACCCTTGATTGGTTGTTGCTGCTGTAGCTGTTGCACTAGCCCTTAAAATCGGATTGTGATATTTATATTTACTTTGCGCTGATATTGCGGCACCATGATTAATTATTGATTTACGGCTAGGGAGTATAATTTGAAACTCAAACTCGTTAAAACCGGCTTCAATGTAAGTATCAAAGCCCTGGTAAAATACCATGGGAAAACAAAAACCTAAATTAGGAGAAACCAAAATACTGGGTTCAAAAAATCCCAGAAACTCCGGAGTAGCCATATGGACTTCACTATCTTTGCTATATAGCATTGATCCTTCCGGTTGTGAGCTGTACAAATTAGATTTGCTGTTGGCAGGTATTATATTGAGCCAAGCTGTATGATATTCTGATTTCATTAAGGGGTCACCTTCATAATCGGGAGGATTAAAAAGGTTTACTTCCGGAAATGGAAAAATAGGCGCATAAGCTGCCTGACCAGAATAAAAGCTTATAATATCGCCCATATATGGTGCTTCTGGCTCATCGGAAGCAGGCGTAAAACTAATGGTTTCTGTACCAGCGATACCACAGAGTAAATTGTATTGCCCGTTAGTCGCTGCTCCCGGATTTGCGCCAGGGTCAAAGCCAAGATGGAAGTTTCCTTGCGGTACGAGGTAATATCTATCTTCTGAACCTACCTTACGCTGACTAAAAACCAACATGCTTCCATTGGGTTGTACAATGCGATAGGGGACTTCGGTAAAGGCAATATTGGGCAACAAGGTCATCTCTGCAGCATAATCAGTAAGTGACTGGGCCGGGATGGGAATATTTTTTTCTTCTCCGGAATTTTTATTTTTCATTCCATCAAAAGCAATGTAGGTACGTAGGTCACCGCTTTGAACTAATGGATCATAATTGGTATTGAGTTGATCCCAAAAATCTAAGCTAGAGACGAAGCGGAGTTTCCATCCATTTTGATAATTGTTGAATAACGGATAATTCAGTTCAATAATGTTTTCATCCTGGGGGAAAAAATATTTGAGGGCTATATCAAAAGAATTGTAAGCCTGGATAGAAGCATCGAGGGAAAAATCAGGTTGAAAACAACCTCTTAGAGGGCCATCAAATGGTAGAGGCATTTCAAAATCCACATTAGATATTCCCGGATTATCTTTTGGCTCAAATTTAATTTGAGATATATTATCAAAATATTTAAAAAGAATGGCATCGCCATCGGTATTGACGCTAAGGTTGACCCCAGCGTTTCCACCTCCTGATATAAATAATTCGATGTAGCCTCCAAACAACAAGCTAAAATCCTTATCGACTACAATAGATTTAGCGAAGCTCATAGTGTCAGCTTTTAGCAAAATCGTATTGTTATCAGTTGGGCTTGCATATGGAGCATTAAACCAAGCCAAATATGCGCCAGATTGTATACCTTGGTCAGAGAAATAAGACCATACTTCTTCCACAAATTGACTCAGGTCAGTAGGGGCACTTCGGCAAAAAAGGAAATAGCCTAAAACAGAAGGACTTGCTTTTTGAAGACCCCAGGCTTCTGCTAGTGTATAACTCTCTTCAGTTGGCTTAAATCCTTTGGGCAACAAAAAAGCCGACCAACCTATCCCTGTTCCATTATTTAAATAAAGAGAACCATTAGGTTCGGCTTGTGTAAAGATCGTTTCAGGCATAATACATGAATTGCTGATTGAATGACAACCAGGTGATTAAAAAAAGAGCTTGCCCGAACGGGTTATTGATTTAATTTACAACCCGCCTGAGCAAGCCCATTAAAACCTTGATCTAGATTAGCACTAAAAAGACTAAGCCAGGCTCCAATTTGCAATTAAACCTGAGAAATACTTCTCTCCCTCTCCATAAATATCTGTATAAGTACAAATCAAATTAACAAATCCTTCCTGTTCCGGATTAGGCGGTACCAATTTAATCTCTTCGATATTTAATTTCTGTCGGCCAGCTACCAGATCTATATCCCGTTGAATAGGATTTTGTGGGTTTAAAATAATGTTGACCGGTGGAATGAACTGTCCAGCTGATGTATTAAAGGTGGTAGATGTTTGATCACGGGATGTACCTGTAATAACACTCGTGGCAGTAATATAATCCCCAATGTACTTATTCTGGGTTTCTGCACTAGCTGCTTTTAAATCTTGAACAGTTAATTTTTTTTTAGACATAATTAATGGTTTTTATAAAGGTTAGTAAAAATTTTAATCTTTTGAATTTGAACACATTACAATTTCTCCCTGTATCCAATGAGCAATAATCCCAACATAATATTTCTCTCCTTTCCCATAAATATCTGTAAACTTGCTCTTAAGGGATACAAAGCCTTCTTGCTCATTATTAGGAGGGGTCAAAAAGATTTCCTCGATAAACAACTTCTGCTCTCCAGATTGTAGTTCAATATTTTTTTGAGTTAAGTTCTGCGGAGTAAGGATAATATTGCTTGGGGGAATAAAAGGTCCTGCGGCTGAATTAAAGGTTGTTGAAGTTTGGCTTTGATCTAGTCCCGAAATAGTGGTGGAAGCTTCTATGTAATCTCCCAAATAAGTACATTGGGCTTCAGGGGAAGCAAGGCGAAGATCAAAAGCGCTTGGCTTGGTAGTTTTTGACATTTTATAAATGTTTTTTCATGTTACCTTCCAAGCTTATAAAAGAGCCCTTAAAAAAATATTCATCTCAGTTTTATATGAGAAACTATATTCCCAAATATATTCTGCGATAATGTTTTCTATGTGTTCTTTTGAATCATTAGACAGTAATAATGTCTCTTTATGATCTGTATTGGAATGGTATTTTTTGGTTGGCATTTTTTTACATTAAAACAATAGTACTCTTTACAGAATACAACTTTATCTTTTCTATCAATAAAGTACAATCAACAAAGGTGATATTTCACTGACAGGCATAAATGTACGTTTTTTCATAAAAAAAATAAAAATTTTTTACATTTTAAATAAGATTTATACTTAACCACTCTTTAATCCCTTTATATTTAACGGGATTTTTGATCTAAGGATTATTGAATTTTCTTGCTGCCATACACCCTATGTTTTATTCTAATTACGTAAACACATAATGCTTTAGTGAAATTTATAAATGGATAGGGTAGGTCATTTTTAGGAAGAAAATTATATGAGTAGTAGTTTATTTACTTTTTCTATGATTTGTTATAAAATAAATACTTTTATCCTTTATTTATGGTTATTCAATGACACATCTCACAATGAATATGTAGTGATTAATTTTGATCAAACTAATTTTTCTCTTGTGACCGGGAGTAATAATTACTGAATTGATTCTAAACAATTTTGCGAATGCCATACTTTTACATACCGCTTTTTTAGCAAAAATGGATGAAGTTTTCGGCTTTACTCTTTTAAAGCCGCGTGAGGGATTACTCATTAATTGATATTGTTTTTTAACGGTATTCGTGAATCGCTTCGCTTATTTGGAGCAAACTACCCCGCCTTCGCATGGCTACGGACGGGCAGGCGTGTAGTGCGGATAGCCCGACCCGACTAGCTACGAAGCTTTAGCGAAGTAGAGGAGGGGCACGCCCAACAAATCTAACTTTACCTGGAATCTTTTTTAGTAGACACCAATAATTCGGATATCAATATCCAGGATTTTAGCAATACGTTTAAGTTGTTTTACTTTAAAGTTGCAAATATTTTTGTTAATAAGTGTTTATTGCACTTTAAAGTATTTTTTTAAATTAATTTCATATATTTGCGTTTTGAATTTTAAGCATGTCTTCAAAACAGCAAGTAAAGGACTTTCTTCGGGAGTTCAAATTAAAAATGAGTATCTGGAATATAGTTTTTCTCGATGATAGAGGAAAAAATTCGCAGACTCTTGCTGATTTGGAAGTAATGCCGGTTGAAAGAAATAGAATTCTTGAAAAATTAGAAGTTGATGATTACTGTGAAGGACCACTTGAAGAAACTCAACTTGGAGGTTCAAAGAAGAAACTCAACTTGGAGGTTCAAAAATGTGGGTTTTTGGCAGGACACTAAAAGGAAAAGAAATCTACATAAAAATTACACTTGGCGTAGAAGGTACAAGTGTAATCTGTATTTCTTTTCATATATCAGAGTATCCAATGAAATATCAATTTAAATAGTTTATGAAAAGCCCATTTACAGGTAAAGAAATGTCAATTGTAATTAGAAGTGAGGATTTGTCATTTAGAAAAGACTCATTTAATGTTATTTACCCTAGTTATTATTGTGATAAAAGTAAACAATATTTTACCACGACAGAATTTGATACTATTAAGATGAAACAAGTTTATAATCAGTATCGAGACAAATACAACTTGCCCTTTCCAGAAGAGATAAAAGAAATTAGGGCGAAATATGGAGTTTCCGCAACTAAGATGTCTGAAATTTTGGGATTTGGAGCTAATAGCTATAGAAATTATGAAAATGGTGAAGTGCCAAATCAATCTAATGCTAATTTAATACAGTTAGCAAATGACCCTGTTAAGTTTAAGTCATTAGTCGAGATAAGTAGTTTTTGTAAAGAAGACTCTAAAGGTAAGTCAGAATTATTGAATAAAGTAGAACGATTAATTTCAGAAAATAGAAGATTAAAATCATTCAGCTTTGAAAATTATTTATTAGGAAATTCATTACCTGATAATTATACAGGATATGTTAAGCCCAATATTGAAAAACTAACTGAAATGGTTGTTTTTTTTGCTGAAAGAATGAAGCCATATGTAACTCAATTGAATAAATTATTATTTTACTCTGACTTTTTGCACTATAAACATGAAGTAGTTTCTATTAGTGGAACTCGCTATAGAGCAATTAATATGGGTCCTGTGCCAAATAATTACGATAGTATATTCGATTACATTGAAAGTACTAAAGCAATAAAAATAAATAAAAGTGAAAATGATTGGGGTTACAGTAAAGAATTTGTTAATAACAGGGAATTTAATCCTGAAATTTTCACGGAAAAAGAACGTGATGTTTTAAATAGAGTATTTGAAGAGTTTAAATCCAAAACTACAACAGAAATAATTGAACGAAGTCATCTTGAAGATGCCTGGAAAGATAATTTTGAAAATGGAAAAAATTTAATTGATTACAATAAATATGCGTTTAATTTAAATTTATGAGCAGATAAAGAATAAAAAAAATCCAATTTATTGCGACAACAATTAATTGGATTATGGCAATAGGAATAAAAGTTTCGACAACTCTAGTATTAAGGCTTATCTGTAAGCTTCCCTAAAAACCGAACTGTTTAAAAATTGAAAAATAGTTTTAAACTTAACCCGATTTCTTCCTAATTTTTCCCTATTTTAACAAAAGTTGCGTTTATACACCCAATTTTGGGTGAGTAAACACAATTAATTGAGTTTATATATAATTGGCAATAATGCCCAAAGATAAGCTTCGATAATTACGAATTTCGATTGATTAGATTTTTTTGTAATTTTGTAGTATGTGTAAGGATAAATTAATAACCGGATTAGATGTTACTCGACAAATGAGTAAAGCGAGGTTGATTTTAAATAATCAGGTGATACCGCGCGCTGAACTATATGAGATTCGGAAAAGAGAAGGTAAATTAAGTTCAGAGTATAAAAGTGGATTAAGCACGAATGCCTAACTTGATTGTGATAGCTGGATGTAATGGTGCGGGAAAATCGACCTTTGCATCATCTTTTTTGCCAGATGGATTGACATCTTTCGATTATGATAAATTATACCTTGAGTATTATAGCATTTTACCCGATAGTGAATTCAGGGATAAATTTGCGAGAGATAAGACGACAAAGGATTTTGAAGATGCAATAAAACAGTCAGTTACAAATAAAACAGATTTTTGCTATGAAACGAATTTTGATTCCAGTCCGGTTTATTGGCCTGAGCATTTTAAAAAACATGGATTCACGCTCGATTTAATCTTTTTCTGCCTTGACAACCAAGAAATAGCCAGACGACGTGTTGAAGAAAGAGCTGAATTTAAAGGACATTACGTAGATTCTCAGACAATAGATTTAAAATGGAAAGCAGGATATAAAAACCTGAATGAACATTATACCTTTTTCGATAATATTTTGCTTGTAGATAATTCGGTGCAAAAAGAAGTTTATTCAAATTTATTGCAAATAGAACAAGGAGAAATTGTGATGATGGTGGATGAATTACCTGATTATTTTAAGCATAGATTTCCTGGTATTTATACGAAAATTGAGCAATAAGGCACATATTGCCAACACGCAATATACGTAAGCCGGGCGATGTGGGTAATTTTAAGCTTCGTACATTTATTCAAAATTGTAAGGATTTGACAAGTTGGAGCTTTGAAACTTCGACCTACGCATATTGCAATCCGTTGTATGCTATTTTACCGAAAACGACAATGAAATTTAAAACCTAATTTTTATCAATCTTAACTCTTTTGGTTTTCTTGTTCTGACAATATACAGTTCGATTTGGTAATTAAAAACGCAACTGTTTTAATTGTTACAACAGGCAAGAAAAAAGAACAACAACGGCTCATACACAAAAAGCGTTTGGAGAATTTTTCGACTATACTTATTAAACATAGTTTTTTATAACATGAGACTATTAATATCAACACTCTTGCTGTTAAACAGTTTAGGTATTTTCGGTCAGGAACTAGAGACAGAAAAGGAGCAGGAAGATCTCCCTACAAAACACTTAACATATAAATCATTAGAGCAAGCGTTTATAAATCCACCTGATGTATTGGTAAACTAACCTCTTTAATTTGGATAAGTGCTACGAGAAATAACATTTCTGCTTTACCTGAAAGTGTTGTAAGCTCCCCCAAAAATAGTACAGTTTAAAAGTAGAAAAAGTATTAAATTTAAACTCTTATTATGAAAATAATCAAATTCAGTCCGACCCAAATTGCTAAAATTCTCAAGAAGTATGGAATTGAGCAAAATTGTACTTTTATGGCCTTTCCACTAACCATAACCAATGAATTGGTAAATAAATTAATCAATGTCAAATTTAAAAAAGTACAAATTATGGTGTTACAATAGCCTTAATACGAATACCCTAATTAGATTGCTATAGAAAATGGATTCGTTAACACAAATAATTTTAGGAGCTGCTGTTGGTGAGGCTGTTCTTGGTAAAAAGGTTGGAAATAAAGCCATGTTATATGGTGCCATAGCAGGCACCATACCAGATTTAGATGTTTTGTCATCCCATTTTACAAGCACAGTCTCTGCCTTAGAGATCCATAGAGGGTTTACACACTCTATCTTTTTCTCCGTGATGGCCGGACTCCTTTTTGGTTGGTTGGTCTCTAAATATGAAACGTATAAAGACGCAAAAGGTTGGATGTGGTTGTTTTTCTGGTGTTTCGTAACGCATCCCATTTTAGATGCACATACTACCTGGGGAACGCAATTATTTTGGCCTTTAGATTACAGGCTCGCTTTCAAAACTATTTTTGTAATAGATCCCTTATATACACTACCCTTTTTAATATTATTAATACTAGCCTTATTACAAAAACGTGAAGCACCCAAAAGAAAATTTTACAATACAATGGGCTTACTTATAAGCTCCGGGTATTTAGCGTTAACCTTTTTATTAAAAGGATTGGCCTATAAGGAATTTAAAGCAGCCTTAAAAAACCAACAAATTGATTATGTTGAAGTTGAAACCAAACCAGCACCATTTAATACTATTTTATGGACAGCGAATGTTGATACCAAAGACGCCTATTTAATTGGGAATTATTCTTTTTTTGACACGAAACCAATTCATTTTGAAATGTATCCCAAAAACCATGCGTTATTAGGCGATTTAGTTACGAATGAAAACGTAAAACGCATGATTAAAATTTCAAAAGGTTGGTATAGTATAACTGAAAAAAATGGTGACTTATTTTTTAACGACCTGCGTTTTGGTTTGCTAAGTCTGAAGCCAAACGCTCAAAATTTCGTTTTTCAATATAAAATTAGCACGAATGATGTGGGTGAGGTGTCATTTATTGAAACAGAAAGAAATAAAGAAGAAGCCAAACAGCTTATGAAAGATTTGTGGATGCGTGTTAAAGGAAATTAAATCATAGATGAGAAACGATAGCACCCAATTTGGGTGCGTAAACACAATCAATAGAATTTATATATAGTTAACAATAATTAAAAAAAATATAATGAGAAAAGTGAATTTATTTTTAGTAATAATTATTTTGGGATTTTATTCTTGTTCAAGTAATGATAATGAGCCTATTACCGAACAAGAGACAATTGGTGAAAGTAAACTTGTAAGCATCAATGATCCTGATCAGAAAGATATGGCTGGGTTATGGGGAGACGCACAATTTTCGTACAGCAACAATAAAGTATCTAATATATATGGGCTTAGAAACTATGAAGTTTCATACAAAAACGAGAACTTAATAGAACTAACTAATTCAGATAATAACAGAAATGAGAAAAATTCTATCCATATAGAAAATAATAAAGTAAAATACATTTTATTTAAAATAACTACTGAATACACAAATGAAACTATAATAAATAAAGATTCTATTTTATTCTTTTATGATGATACTAATTTTTTATCTAAAGTAGAACGTTTTTATTCTTCCTCTAACGTTACAAACTCAAAATATATACTTGATAAAGAAACAGACTACGAAATGTCAAATGGAAATATTGTTAAAACAAAAACAACTAATAAAGCAGGAGGTATTATAACAAGAACCTACTCTTATGATGAAAATCCTAACATTAAATTCAGCAACTTTACTGTAGAGAATCCTTTTAATGATTTTGGTAGTAAATTTATTTTAATCTATGATAAACTTGGAGCCTCTAATAAAAACAACATAATATCTGTAGATATAGATTTTAATGTAAACTACACATTAATAGGAGAATATAAAAAAATAAGCTTTAATTATGAGCTTGACTCAAATAACAAGTTAAATCAGATACTAATGTCTGGGGCTACAATTACTACACACCCATCTTATGAGAATACAACATTTACAAACAAAGTTATAGAGTTCACGTACGAATAACTGTTGTTAATAACTAAGCGTTCGTGTGGTCGGTACGACACAATATGAACGCCGTGTTGACTGAACCGGTTCTTTGGCAAATGTATTATCTCGGGATAGTTTTTTTTGAGTTTAAAATTTTAAAGTATCCTGCCCTGAGCGAAGTCGAAGGATAACTTTGCTTTGCTCACCCAATTTCTATTTGATAAATCGGTGTTCGCGAATCTCCTTCCTCGGTTTGGTAAAAAGCTTTTTACCAAAAACCACTTTTCTTATTTTTTCTTTCTAAAGTCTCTTAAAAATGTAATGAAATCGAGGAACGAGATTCATGAATTCTTATTTATTAAAATAGTAAACAATGAATAAACCGAGGAACGAGATTCACGAACACCTATAAAAATATAAAAGTAGTGAGTAAATACTCTTTTTGCCCAAAGGGCAGAGGAGTGGGGGCAAAATGTGTATGGAATGGGATTATGGTACTCAATTATCTTTAACCCGACTTCTTCATATAAGATTTTTCCTTATTTTTAACAAAAGTTGCGTTTATACACCCAATTTTGGGTGAGTAAACACAATTAAT